>JALYWI010000194.1 GCA_030852785.1 Actinomycetota bacterium | reverse complement strand
GATCAGACCGAGGCGAGTCCTGCGCCGTCGATCTCGTAGAGGACCGACGAGCCCGCCTGCACCGACGGGACGAGGCCCGCGGCGGTCGGCAGGACCTGCTCGGCGTAGTAGCGGGCGGTGGTGATCTTGGCCTGCAGGTACGCCGTGTCGTCGGAGCCGGCGACGAGCTCGCCGCGTGCGGCCAGCGCCTGGCGGGCGATCAGCCAGCCACCGGTCACGATGCCGAAGATGCGCAGGTACGGGGTGGCCCCGGAGAGCGCCTGGAGCGGATCGGCGATGCCGTTGGTCATCACCCAGTCGGTGACGCCCGTGAGCGCCTCGACCGCCGAGGCGAGCTCGGTGCGGATCGACGCGAAGTCCTCGCCGGCCTCGGCGAGCTCCGCGTCGAGGTCGCGCATGGCCTGCAGGTGGTCGCCGACCACGCCGCCCATGCGCAGACCCAGCTTGCGACCGACGAGGTCCATCGCCTGGATGCCGTTGGTGCCCTCGTAGATCGGGGCGATGCGCATGTCGCGGTAGTGCTGGGCGACGCCCGACTCCTCGACGTAGCCCATGCCGCCGAACACCTGGATCGCGGTCGAGGTGACGTCCATGCCCACGTCGGTGCACCACGCCTTGGTGACGGGGGTGAGCAGCTCGGCGATCTCGCGCCAGCGCTCGGCCTCGTCGCCGTCGAGCGCACGGGAGAGGTCGATCGCGGCGGCGTTGTAGACGATGAGTGCCCGCATCGCCTCGATGCTGGACTTCATCGACAGCAGCATGCGACGGACGTCGGGGTGCTCGATGATGAACGCCGGCTCCTTGGAGTCGCCGCCGATCTTGCGGCCCTGGCGACGCTCCTGGGAGTAGGCGAGCGCCTTCTGGTAGGCGGTGTCGCCGAGGGCTGCACCCTGGATGCCCACCGCGATGCGGGCCGAGTTCATCATGGTGAACATCGCCCGCATGCCCTGGTTCTCCTCGCCGACGAGGTAGCCGGTGGCGCCGCCGTCGTCACCGAAGCTCATGACGCAGGTGGGCGAGGCGTGGATGCCCATCTTGTGCTCGATCGAGACGCACTTGACGTCGTTGCGCTCACCGACGTTGCCGGCGTCGTCGACGTGGAACTTCGGCACGATGAACAGCGAGATGCCCTTGGTGCCGGGGGGCGCCTCGGGCAGGCGGGCCAGCACCAGGTGGATGATGTTCTCGGCCATGTCGTGCTCGCCGAAGGAGATGAAGATCTTCGTGCCGGTGACCTTGTAGGTGCCGTCGCCCTGCGGGATCGCCTTCGTCGTGCAGAGCCCGACATCGGAGCCGGCCTGCGGCTCGGTCAGGTTCATCGTGCCGGTCCACTCACCGGTCACCAGGCGCCGCAGGTAGATCTCCTTCTGGGCCTCGGTGCCCCACTCCTGCAGGCACTCGATCGCGCCGGTGGTGAGACCGGGGCACATGGTGAGCGCACCGTTCGCCGCGGTCTCGAACTCCGCCGCGCAGGCGAAGACGGACTCGGGGAACCCGGCGCCGCCGTACTCGGCGTGGGCGTTGAGGCCCTGCCAGCCGGCGTCGACGAACTTGGCGTACGCCTCCTTGAAGCCGGCCGGCGTCTGCACGCCCTCGGGGCTCCACGTCAGACCCTCGCGGTCACCCGAGGCGTTCAGCGGCGCGAAGACCTCCTGCATGAAGCGGCCCTGCTCCTCGAGCACCGAGGTGACGGTCTCGAGATCGGCGTGGGCGTAGCGCTCGGTCTTCGCGAGCTGCTCCAGCTCGCCGATGTGGCGCAGCGCGAAGAGGGCGTCCTTGACGGGGGCACGGTACTCAGACATGTCCCTATGTTACCCGTCGGTAAGTTGCGAAACCCAACGGGCCGGAGCCGCTCGCACGCGGCCTACGGCGCGAGCGGCACCACGATCGGTCGGGGTGTTCCGACCACGAGCAGGTCCCCGCCGAGCGCGAGCTGCGGTGCGTGGCCCGTCGCTGCCGCCCGGTCGAGCTCACGCCAGCTGTCCGTGGACGGTCGGTAGGCGATGATCCGCGTGTCGACCTGCGGTTGTCGAGCGGCGACGGCTCCGGACCAGATGACCATCTCGGTGCCGGTCCACACGGCCCGGTGGCTGCCCGCCATCCCCTCCCAGTCGTCGCCGGCGCCGAGTGGGTCGTCGGACATCGGGCGCCATTCGCCGGTGGCGCGGTCGAGCACCGCGCCCGCCGAGCCGGCGGGATCATCGACCGGTGGGCCCCAGACCATGACCTGGTCCGCGGTCGCGACCACCGACTCCGAGTCGACCCGGAGCCGCTCGGGAACCGCCGGCAGGCTCGTCCAGCGCCGCGTGCCGAGGTCGAGTGCGAACCCGGCCGATCCGCCGCCGGTGCGGTGTGTCCACACGACGGCGTCGTCGCCGGTCCACCACAGGTGCGGTTCGAGGCCGAGCGTCGCCGGTGGTGCCTCGAGCTGTTGCCATCGGCCGGTGGACGGGTCGAAGGTCATGGCGACGGTCGGCGAGTCGGGGAAGCCGACCTGTCCGGGCCCGACGACGAGCACCACCGAGCCGGTCCACACCGCGCTGCCGAACGCGACGGTGGTCGGTGCGGGCGGGAGCTCGCGCCAGCGGTCGGTCGCCGGGTCGTACGCGGCAGCGCCGGTCTCCTCCGCGCCGCCCTGACCGCGGCCACAGCAGATGAACAGCTCCGTGCCGGTCCACACCGCGCTCGCTTCACTACGTGGCGCCAGCGGCCCGTCGCTCATCTCGGACCACGTCGCCGTGTCGGGGTCGTAGACGGCGCCGGTGTCGGTCCACTCGACCTCGGAGGTGGTCTCGCCACCCCAGATCACGAGGCGGTCACCCGCCCACTCGAACACCGGGAACACGCGGCCGTCGGTCGGTCCCTCCGGCAGGGCCTGCCGCCCCTCGACCTCGCCCGACGGGTCGGACGGGTCGGACGGCGGCTTCGGACCCACCGTCGCCCGTGCGTCGCCGGTGGGGGAGCCGGCCGGAGGGATCCACACCGCACCTTCCACGTAAGGCGCTCGTGGGTTGTTGAGCGTGTCGACGTCGGTGGACCAGGTGACCAACGCGTCGTCGATGCCGAACAACGTGCCCATGCAGCAGCCCTCGGTGGACGGCGGAGCACCGATCGGGCGCCACGCACCGTCGGTGAGCTGCAGCGGCGTCTCGTAGCCGTCGCCGCACGGCTGCACGATCGGTGTGGGGCCCACCGCCTCGGCGCGGTACGGGCAGGTCGAGTTCGACGGGCCCGGGATGTCGGGCAACGCCGTCCATCGGCCCGTCGCCGGGTCGAGTGCCGCGCCGTATCCGACCGACCCGGTGCCCTCGCCCACCAGCACGACCTCACCGCCCGTCGTGGCCGCCGCGGCCGAGCCCGTGGACGGCGGAAGTCCTTGCGCCACCGGCCCGGGGACGTCCTGTCGGTCGTTGCCCGTCGCGTCCCACGTCAGGCCGGGCTGCGAGCTCCAGTTGGTCAGCACGAGCCGTTCGCCGGTCCACACCGGCGTCGCGCTGATGAGGTGGGAGTAGGCGACGACATCATCGGGCAGCGGGAGCTCGCTGGCCGCGCCGGTCGCCGGGTCGAGCACGGCGCCGAGGGCGACGTCGATCACACGCTCGCCGGTCCACACGAGATGGTCCCGTGCACCGCCGCCGGCGCTGGCCACCCCTGCCCCTGCGAGCACCGCCGAGAGCGGGACGGCGCCGTGCACGGTCCATTCCTCGTCGCCCGGCGCCAGCGTGGCCCACTCGTACAGCGGCTCGTCCGGGTACCGGTCGTCGTGGCCGACGGCCACCAGTACGTCGCCGGCCGCGACGACCCGGTTGATCTCGCGTGGCGGCCGAGGGCGCTCGACCCACTCGCGGGTCTCGGGGTCGAACTCGAAGACCTGGGTGACCGCCCCGTCGTCGGGGCGGTAGTGGTAGCCGGCGACGACGAGCCGCGATCCGGTCCAGGACAGCTGTGCGCCGTTCATGGCCGTGACGGGACCGGTGTCGATCGTGTGCCAGCCCGGCTCCCACCCGTCGAAGCCGCGGTGCTCGTCCCGGAACTGGTGCACCGCGTCCAGGTCGGTGCCGTCGCCACCTCGGGTGCTCCACACGCCGAGTCCGACCACGGCCACCACGAGCGCGGCCGCGATCGAGAGCTGTCGGATGCGTCGGGTGTCGGGACGACGTCGGGGCCGTCGCTTCGTCGGCGCCTCGGCATCGGCGATGACGTCCGCGGGGAAGGGCGCCGGATCCTGCGAGCGGTCCATCAGCGCGGAGAGGCCCGAGCGGATCGCCCGGTCCAGGGTGTCGTCGTTCATGACAGCGCCTCCTTCATGCGTGCGCGGGCCCGGGCGAGCTGCTTGCGGACGGAGCCCTCGGACACGTCGAGCAGCGCTGCGATCGACGCCGGCGACAGATCCATCCAGTAGGTCAGGACCACCACGGCGCGCTGTTGCACGCTGAGCCGGTCGAGCGCGTCGGTGAGGTCGTGCGTGCTGCCGTGGGTGTCGTCGCTCGGTGCCGCGGCGGGCACGGCGACGCGACGTTCACGTGCACGACGCCGCGCGGCCGAACGGATCATCGAGTGCGCCTCGAAGACGACCGCCCGGAGCCAGATCACCCGCCGATCGCGGGCCTCGGCCCACACGGGGGCCTGGCTCACACGGACGAATGCGTCGACCACGATGTCGGGTGCGTCGTCGATGCCGACGAGACCGGTGGCGAACTTCACGAGCTCGGCGGCATGCGCCTCGTACACCGACTCGTTCGATCGCTCGTCCACTTCCATCGACCGTACGTCGCCGCCGAGCAGCCGGACGGGTGACAGCGGGTGTCTACGAGCGGCGGACGTGCGGGCTCATCACCGCGATCGGCAGCGAGATGCCCACCTGGCGGTGGCGCAGGCCCGCGATCCTGCGACCGTCCTGCACGGCGTCCTTCGGCGCGCCCATGAGGTCGCCGAGGTGCTCGGCGGTGGCGTCGAGGTCGGTGGCGACCAGGGCCAGTCCGAAGATCGAGGTGGGCTCGTCGGTGGTCGGCTCGCCGGCGTCGGGCCCGACCAGCTCGACGATGACGTCGCCGGCCCAGAAGAAGGTCTGTCGCATCGGTGCGCCGTAGCTGGTGGTCGAACGACCGCCGCGCACCTCGAAGCCGGCCTGTTCGAACGCGGCGACGGTCCGGTCGCAGTCGCCGGTGCGCACCACGACGTGGTCGATCGACACGATGCCGTTCGGGTGTGCCGGCCCGTCGCCGTCGGGTCCGTCGCCGAGCGGGCCGTCGCTCCGCTCGCTGTCGGGGAGGCCGTCGAGCCGCAGGGGATCGAGTCCTGCGAAGGCCCAGCCGCGGAACCCGCCGCCGGCGCCGGTCAACGCGACGGTGGTGCCGCCCAGCACGACGGTGTCGTCGGTGACCGTGAACCCGGCGGCCGACCACGCCGATGGGTCGTCGCCGAGCTCGATCGTGGTCAGCGGTGCGGACCTGCCCTCGTTCATCGCCGAACGGTACCGTGACGCCGTGACGGCGACCGACACCACCCCCACCGCAGAGGTGGACCTGAATCGGCGTGCGCTGACGTGGCTGCTCGTGGCGACCATCGGGTACGTCGCCTGCTCGTTGATCGCCAACGTGATGTCGGTGCGCATCCTCCGGCTCGGGCCGGACTGGGCGAGCTTCTCGATCGACGCCGGGACGCTGACCTACCCGCTGACCTTCACGTTGCGCGATCTGGTGCACAAGATCGGCGGGCGATCGGCGGCCCGGGTGGTCATCCTGGCCGGCGCGGTGATGAACGTGGTGTTGGCCCTCGGGCTCTGGGCCGCAGCGGCACTCCCCGAGGACTCCCTCGTCGAGGGTCCCGCCCAGGAGTGGTTCGGGCCGGTGCTCAACCCGGTGACCAGGATCGTCGCGGCGTCGGTGATCGCGCAGGTGCTGGCCGAGCTGGCCGACACCGAGGTGTACCACCGCTTCGTGCTGCGCTTCGGGCACCGGGTGCAGTGGGGCCGGGTGCTGACCTCGAACCTGGTGGCGATCCCGATCGACTCGGTGATCTTCGTGGCCATCGCGTTCGGCGGCGTGGTGCCGTGGTCCGTGGCGGTGTCGCTGGTGTGGGCCAACATCGCGGTGAAGGGCCTGGCGACGGTGGTCAGCGTGCCGCTGATCTACGCGGTCCCCGAGGATCTGCAACGACCACCCGTGGACTGATCCCAAAAATGCCGAAATTGCGTGAGATGCGGTCGCTCAGCGACCACCGCTCACGCAATTCCGAGTCGGATCAGGAGTTGCGACCTGCGTTGGGCTTCCGGCCGTGGTTGGCCTTCTTGCGCCGAACGTTGGCCTTCTTCTTCGAGGTGCGCTTCGACATGGTCGACCACGCTACCGGAGCGAGGGCCTTCTGCTCCAACCCGGCCCGGGCATCGCTCGGGCGACGGGGTGCCCGTGGGTGGTCGGCGCCGCCCTCCACTACCCTCTGAGCGCCGCCGCACCGGTCCCCGCGCTCAGAGCCGGGGTGGCCGTGCGCCGACCCCCGTCTGCGCCGGTCCACCCGGCGAGCTGGTCTTCTGAGGAGTCTCGTGGAACGTTTCGGATTCGTCGGCCTGCCGAACGCCGGCAAGTCGTCGCTGTACAACGCACTCGCCGGCGGCGGCGCGCTCGCGGCGCCCTACGCCTTCGCCACCGTCGATCCGAACGTCGGGGTCGCCAAGGTGCCCGACGAGCGCCTCGAGCGGCTCGCGGTCATGTCGCAGACCAAGTCGGTGATCCCCGCGAGCGTCCAGTTCGTCGACATCGCCGGGTTGGTCGAGGGAGCTGCGCAGGGCGAGGGGCTGGGCAACCGGTTCCTGTCGCACATCCGCGAGGTCGACGGCATCGTCTTCGTGCTGCGCGCCTTCGTCGACACCGACGTGCCCGGGTCGTCGGACCCCGTCGAGCAGCTCGGCATCCTCGAGGTCGAGCTGGTCTACGCAGACCTCGAGACACTCGAGAAGCAGTCCGAGAAGCGTCGCAAGGCGGCCAGGGTCGACAAGTCGCTCGCGGACGAGGTCGCGGCGATCGACGCGGCCATCGCCGTGCTGCAGACCGGCATGCCGATCTACCGCTCGGACCTCGACGAGGACCAGCGTGCCGCCCTCAAGCCGTTCTTCCTGCTGACCGCCAAGCCGGCGATGGCCCTGGTGAACCTGGACGAAGAGCAGCTCGAGGATCCCGAGCCGCTGCTCGCACCCGTGCGTGAGGCGTTCGGCGCTGCCGGCGACGAACTGGTGATCGGTCTCTGCATCCAGCTCGAGGCCGAGGCGGCGCTGCTCGACGAGGCCTCCCGCTCCGAGATGCTCGAGGCGCTCGGCCTGGGTGAGGGGGCGCTGCCGGCGTTCCTGCACACCGCTTACCGGATGCTCGGCCTGCGCACCTTCTTCACCACCGGTGAGAAGGAGACCCGCGCCTGGACGTTCCGAGAGGGCTACAAAGCGCCGCAGACCGCCGGGGTCATCCACACCGACTTCGAACGCGGGTTCATCCGCGCCGAGACGATCCACTGGGACGAGCTGCTCGACGCCGGTTCGTGGGCCAAGGCGCGCGAGTCGGGCAGGGCACGGATCGAGGGCAAGGACTACGTCGTCGCGGACGGCGACGTCATGGACTTCCGCTTCAACGTCTGACACCCGTGGAACCGCGCGGTGCCCACCGCCGCCCCGACGTGTGATCATGTCCCCATGACCGGCGCTCCCTCACAGGGTTGGCTCGTACACGACGGTCGTGTGCTGGCGAGCGCCGAGGTCGCGACGTCCCGGTCGGGGCGACGACGTGGGCTGCTCGGTCGCGACGGCGTCGACGGCGTGCTCGTGATCCCGACCCGGTCGGTGCACACTTTCGGCATGCGCTTCGCGATCGACGTCGCGTTCTGCGGCGAGGACGGCACGGTGCGCCGCACGGTGACGCTGCGACCGAACCGCGTCACCATGCCGGTGCGCGGCGCGGTCACCGCGATCGAGGCGCCGGCGGGGTCGTTCGCGTCGTGGGGGCTCGTCCCCGGCGACGTGCTGGAGGTGCGGTGACGAGGAGTGCCCGGCTGGTGCTCGTGGGCACCCCGATCGGCAACCTGGGTGACGCGTCGCCGCGGACGGCCGAGGCGCTCGGCGATGCCGACGTCGTGTGCTGCGAGGACACCCGTCGCAGCGGCCGACTGCTCGCGCACCTCGGCATCCGCGCCCCGGAGCTGCTGCGCCTCGACGACCACACCGAGGTCGAGCAGATCGACCGCCTGGTCGAGCGCATCCGCGGCGGTGCGGTGGTCGCGGTCGTGAGCGACGCGGGCATGCCCGGCCTGTCGGATCCGGGCGCCCGGCTCGCGGCGCAGGTCGCGGCCCAGGACCTGTTGGTCGAGGTCGTGCCGGGTCCCTTCGCCGGGGCCGTCGCCGTCACGGGCAGCGGTCTGCTCGATCCCTCGGGACGGTTCTGCTTCGAGGGCTTCCTTCCCCGCAAGGGTGCGGCGCGCACGCAGCGCCTCTCGGAGCTGGTGGGGGAGCGCCGCACGGTGGTGCTCTACGAGGCGCCGCACCGACTCGCTCGTACCCTCGCCGATCTGGCGGCCACGCTGGGCGCGGATCGTCGCGTGGCGCTGTGCCGTGAGCTGACCAAGCTGCACGAGGAGTACTGGCGGGGCACGCTGGCCGAGGCGGTCGCCCACTGCGACTCGGTCGCACCTCGTGGCGAGTTCGTGGTCGTGCTCGACGGCGCGCCCGAGCCGGTGCCGCTGGGCGACGACGAGCTGCGGGCGGAGCTGGCCGTCGAGCTGGCCGCCGGTGCCACACGCCGCGACGCCGCGTCGACGGTCGCGACGCGCCACGGGCTCGCCCCCAACCGTCTCAAGCGCCTGCTCGTCGAGGGCTGACGGCGAGCGCTCGTCGCTGCGGGGTCAGTCGCGCTGACGGGGCGCCGAGGGGTCTCGGCGGTCGTGTTCGTGCAGGCGGGCCCGGGCCTCGATGTTCCACAGCGCGAGCAGCCCGACGAGCCCGATGGCGACGATCACGATCGACCAGTAGAACGACGCCCAGTCCACCAACGACCCGTACGGCGGGCGGCCCGGCAGACCGGTGCGCAGGTTCGTGAGCGCGAAGAGCACCGCGGCGAAGAACGGGAAGACCCAGCGCGGCGGTTCCTTGGCGTAGATGAGCAGGAACCACGAGGTGGCCCCGCAGCCGAGTGCGATGCCCCAGACCAGCACCATGAAGAACACGACCCACAGCACGACCGAGGCGCGGCGTCCCAGGTCGAGGTGCACGGTGACCGCGCTGTCGTGTCGTTCGGTCGACGCGGTCGCGGCGAAGTCCTCGATCGACACGTCCAGGGCCAGGTCGATGGTGAGCGGCATCGAACCGCCGTCGGGCAGGGGTGTGATCGCGCCGATGACGAGCTCGGTCTCGTACGCGTCGAAGGGGTAGCGCACGATCTGCGAGCCGTCGATCGGCACCACGACCGTGGTCGGCTCCATCACGGTCCCGGCGGCGAAGTCCTTGATCGAGGCGCCGGCGGCGTCGTTCACCAGCAGCGTCACGTCCTCGCTGAGCACGGCCCGTTCGACCATCTCACCCGAGGGCCGGAAGACGAGGCGGAACGACATCTCGTTGCGCTGCAGGTCGACGGCCTGCGCGGTCGCGTCGATCATCAGGACCGAGTCCGCCTGCGCGCCGACGGGCTCGACGAGATCCTCGGAGGTGTCGCCGACCACGCCGAACCAGCTCACTGCGATCCCGGCCATCGGGGCGAGCAGGATGAGCGCCAGGACGACCCACTTGACCCGGCGGGCCCGCCGCTCGGGCCACGGGCGGATCACGAACCGTTCGACCGCTGCGTAGGGATCGACCCGACTGCGGGGCGTGATGCCGAGCCCCCTGCCGTCGCGTCGCCTCTTCTGGCCGCGCGGGCTGTCGCCCGCCGGGTCCGCTGCGTCCTCCACGGCGTCACGCTAACCGGCGTGCTCCGAGCCTCGGTCACATCCAGTGCGATGCACACCTCGAACCCATGGCTCCGGCTCGCCGTCGGGCCGGGGGTGTGCGCCGGCGCACGAGTGTCCCTAGCTTGTCCCCCCGTGAACGACGACAGCACGAACGTATCGACCGCTCCCGCTTCCGAACCGACGATCGACGTGATCGCGATCGGCAACGCGCTCGTCGACGTCATCAGCCAGGAGACCGACGCCTTCGTCGAAGGCCTCGGAGTGCCCAAGGGCTCGATGGAGCTCATCGACGAGGCCCGGGCGACCGAGCTCTACGACGCGATGGGTGCGACGATCGAGATCTCCGGCGGCTCCGCGGCGAACACGGTCGTCGGCGTCTCGTCCTTCGGCGGGACCGCGCAGTACCTGGGCAAGGTGCGCGACGACCAGCTCGGCGGTGTGTTCGCGCACGACATCCGCGCCACGGGCGTCCGCTACGAGGTGCAGCTCGCGCCGGACGGGCCGGCCACCGGTTGCTGCCTCGTCCTGGTCACCCCGGACGCCCAGCGCACCATGAACACGTACCTGGGCGCGTCGGCCCACTTCGGTCCCGACGACCTGGACGCAGCGGCCATCGCGTCGGCGCGGGTGCTCTACCTCGAGGGCTACCTGTTCGACCCGCCCCCCGCCCAGGACGCGTTCCGGGCAGCGGCGAAGATCGCTCACGAGGCCGGGCGGTCGGTGGCGCTGACGCTGTCGGACTCGTTCTGCGTCGACCGCCACCGGGCGGCCTTCGCCGAGCTCGTCGAACACCACGTCGACATCCTGTTCGCGAACGAGGCCGAGATCCTGGCGCTCTACGAGGTGGACTCCTTCGACGCGGCGATCGAGCGCGTCCGGGCGAGCGGCACCCTGGCGGCGCTGACGCGCAGCGAGCTCGGGTCGGTCGTGGTGACGGCGGACGAGGTCGTCGCCGTACCGGCCCACCCGGTGGTCGAGGTGCTCGACACCACCGGGGCCGGCGACCTGTACGCCGCCGGCTTCCTGTTCGGCCACAGCCGGGGCCTCGACGTCGCAACGTGCGCGTCGCTCGGATCGCTCGCCGCGTCCGAGGTCATCTCGCACATCGGTGCTCGACCCGAGCACTCCCTCGCCGAGCTGGCCGCTCCGCTGCTCGCTCGCTGACGGCCTCGGCGGCGCACGCCGCGGCTCAGCGCAGCAACGACGCCGGCACGGCGAGCGGCTCGAACAGACGCCGCAGACCGCGCCGGTCGGGATCCTCCGCGGCCGAGGCGAGCCGGTCGACCAACACGTCGAAGTCATCGCCGGTCGTGCCGTCGTAGGACTCCTCCATCGGGCCCCACGAGTCCCAGGGGAGCATCTCGAGCTTGTGCTCCAGGCTCGCGACGTCCCGCAGGACGTTGCCGCGCACCTCGGCGGGCCCCCAGTGCTCGGTGCCGTGGACGCCGAAGTCCGAGGCGTCGGCACGTCCTGATCGGATCAGCATCCACGCGGCGCCGGCGGTGAGGAACTCCCCGGGAGCGAGATCCGCGGTTCGAGCGGCACCCGGCGTGGGCCGGTCGACGTACTCCGGGTCGATGCCGATCCACCGGTCGTGCTCGGTCGACCAGTACTCGACGATCCAGTGGTCGACCTTCTCCGGTGAGGTGAAGTACGTGGCGAAACCGCAGCGGGCTCGTGCCGGGACTCCTGCCGCCCGCAGGAACGCGGTGGCCAGCACGGCGTAGTGGCGACAGGTGCCGACGACCCGCCGGTCGATCGGACGCGAACCGAGCAGTCCGGCCTCGGCGTCGAGGTGCCAGGCGCGTTCGAGCAGGGCGCTCGCCGGACGCAGGTGCTGCTCCGCCATCCGCTGCTCCGACAGCCCTGCCCCGGCGGCGTCCGCCGGCGAGACCAGGACACGTTGCGCAGCACGGCACAGGTCGATCGGGTCCAGCCCGGAGCGGCGGAGCATCTCGGCCTGCTCGGCGGGCAGCATCGTCAGCGGGCCGGGAGTGGCGTAGACGGCCAGGTCTCCGGGAGCCCGGGCCATCGTCGACTAGCGGTTCGTCGAGCGGTCGGGCACCGTGACGACCCGTCGTGGCCACAGCCGGACCTTGCGCCGTGCGGCGAAGTCCTCGGCCCAGCCGAAGAGCACCACGGCGACGACGGTGCCCGCCGCGCACCACAGCACCCTGACCGGCCACGACGACATGCCCGGGAGGGCGAGCTCGACGGCGACGTAGATGGCCACGAGGTGCCACATGTAGATCGTCAGCGAACGTTGGCTGAACCAGTTGACGACGGTGAGCGTCGCCGCCCCGTTCAGGTGCGGCTCGACGAACGGCCGCAGACCCATGGCCGCCACGAGCCAGAACACGCCGAGCATCGCCGCGCCCAGTCCGCCGAGGCGGATGCCCAGCGCCGTGCCGGGGTCGGGCCCGACGGCGACGAAGAGCGCCGCGCCGATCGGTCCGACCACTGCGCAGATCGGCAACCACCGCCGACGCAGCACCTGCTCGAGGTGGCCGTCGTGCTGGTGGTACCCCAGGATCCAGCAGGCGAAGTAGAACACGACCACCGCGATCGCGGAGCCGGCGAGCAGACCGACGCCGAACAGCACGCCGATGGTCACCCACGTCGCCACCGCGTGGCGCTGCTGCGCCCGCCGGAGCAACGGCCCGACGAGCGACAGGATCAGGTGGAACTGCAGGTACCAGAGCGCCATCCAGGTCAGCTCGAGCGGTGTGCCGGCACCGGGTCCCTGTGGTCCGTCCGCGCTCAGCACCGGGAAGAGCAGGCCGACCCAGTCGAGCGGTGAGATCTGGTTCAGGACCGCGAGCGAGGCCCAGAGCGCGACCATCGCCACGAGGTAGAGCCAGTAGGGGATGAGGATGCGGCGGTACCGGTCCCGGATGACCAGCCGCGCTCGTCGCCGTTCGAGCGACGCGGCGAACAGCGAACCCGCCACGAAGAACATGAGCGGCATCGCCGCGAAGATCGTGACCCACTCGTTCGACGAGGCGTGGTAGACGACGACGCGAGTGAGCGCGACGGCTCGCAGCGCGTCGAGGTAGACGCTCCGCCCGCTCGTGCGCACCCCGGTCCGACCGTCGGTGCGGATCCCGCTCCACAACCTCATCACGATGCCCCCATCGGCGACGATCATTCCACAAGCCCGTCTACGGTGGCAGGCCGATGCAACCCGAAATTCTTCCGCCCAACGGGGCCATGGACACTGCCCGACCGACCCGCTCGTCGATCGCCGCGATGATCGATCACACCGTGTTGTCCCCCGACGCCACGAGGGCACAGGTCGAGCGGGTCGCGGCCGACGCGGTCGAGTGGGGTTGTGCCTCGGTGTGCGTGCATCCCGACCAGGTCGGCTACGTGGTGTCGATGCTCGGCGGCCGCCTTCCGGTGTGCTCGGTGGTGGGGTTTCCCCACGGCGCGACGCTGCCGCGGGTCAAGGCGTTCGAGGCGGCGAGCGTCGTCGCCCTCGGTGCGACAGAGGTCGACATGGTGGTGGCGCTCGGACCGATCGCGGAGGGTGACCTCGACGAGGTCCGCCACGACGTCGCGGTCGTGCGCGAATCGGTGCCCGACGTCGTGCTGAAGGTGATCGTCGAATCTGCGTTGTGGACCCCGGCGGTGCTGCGCGACGTGTGCGTCGCCGCGGTCGACGCGGGGGCGGACTTCGTGAAGACGTCGACGGGGTTCCACCCCGCCGGTGGGGCCACGCCCGACGCGGTCGCCGTGATGCGCGACGCGGTCGGTCGGCGCGCCGGGGTCAAGGCCTCGGGCGGTCTGCGCACCGCGGATGCCGTGCTCGCGGTGATCGACGCCGGCGCCGATCGTGTCGGTCTGTCCGCGACTGGTGCGGTGCTGGAAGCGCTCGCCGTGTGAGGGTGCTGGAAGCGCTCGCCGTGTGAGGGTGCTCGGTGGGTGAGGCTCAGGTCCCGAGGATCGAGCGGAGCTCCTCGAGCACCGCGTCGAGCCGTTCGGCGGCCGTCGCCCGTGCCGTGCTGACGTCGCCGTCACCCACCGGGACGACCGCCTCGCAGTAGTACTTCAGCTTCGGTTCGGTGCCCGACGGTCGCACGATCACGCGGGTGTCGTCCTCGAGCAACCAGCGGTGCACGTCGGGAACGGGCCGGTCGTCGCGCACGACCGGGACGCCGCCGAGCGAGGCGGGCACGACGGGGTCGGCAGCGGGCGTGCCGGGAACGAGGCGCACGGATCCGTTCCGGGTCACGAAAGCGCCGTGACGGCGGGCCAGGTCGTCGAGCAGGTCGACGACCGAGAGGCCTTGGTCTCGTAGCGTGCCGACGGCGTCGACGGCGCAGCACGCCGCGGCGATGCCGTCCTTGTCACGGTCGTGCGGGCCGACCGCGTACCCGAGCGCCTCTTCGTAGAGCAGGACCTGGTGCCACGCGGGGTGGGCCAGTCCCGGTCGCGACAGCCACTTGAAGCCGGTCAGCGTCTCGACGTGGCGGACGCCGCTCGCCGCGCACATGCGGGCGACCAGTCGTGACGAGACCACCGTGGATGCGACGAAGCGGTCGGCGGTGCCGTCGGTCAGGTCGAGCAGGTGATGGGCGAGCAGTGCGCCGGTCTCGTCGCCGTTCAGCTGCCGCCAGCCCTGGTCGGTCGGGACGCCGAGTGCGAGCCGGTCGGCATCGGGGTCGAGTGCGATGGCCAGGTCCGCGTCGCGGCGGTTCGCCTCGGCGAACAGCTCGTCGAGCGTGCCGGCCTCCTCGGGGTTCGGCGACGTGACGGTCGGGAAGTCGGGATCGGGATCGCGCTGGGACGCCACCGCGTCGCTGACCACGCCCGCAGCGGTGGTCACCCGTTCGAAGAGCTCGGCGCCCACCCCGTGCAGCGCCGTGTACACGGTCCGCAGGGGGCGCGGCGGGCGGAGCGGTCGTCGTGTCGTCGCCACGGCGTGCACGTACGCGTCGATCGTCGGTCCGCCGGAGGCGACCGAACCCAGGTCGATCGTGGTCGGTGACGGGTCGCCGGCGGGAGGGACCTCGCCGACGGCGATCCGGGCCTCGATCGCCGCGTCGAGCGGCGCGACGATCTGGGCGCCGTCGGACCAGTAGACCTTCATGCCGTTGTCGGTGGCCGGGTTGTGGGACGCGGTGATCATCAACCCCGCGGCGGCGCCGAGCTGCGGCACGGCGTGGGCGCCGAGCTCTTCGAACGGGTGACCGCCGCTGCGGGAGTCGCCAGCGAGCCAGTGGCGTCCCAGCGCGATCC
>JALYWI010000191.1 GCA_030852785.1 Actinomycetota bacterium | reverse complement strand
ACCCAGTGCAGGGTCGCTCGACTGTACACGACGTCCGCGCTCGACGGTTCGAGCGGACTCCCGGGCGCCGCGAGGTCCTGGGCTGCGAGCAGGGCGAAGGTCTGGTTGGCGGCGGCGACCGACCGCGCCAGTTCGATCATCGACGGCTGTGGGTCGACCCCCACGACATGGCCGTCGGGCACGAGCGCTGCGACCTTGGCGGTCAGGTCACCCGAACCGCAGCCGACGTCGACCACGCGCTCGTCGCCACGCAGCGCGAGCGGGGCGAGGAACCGGTCGTCGTGCGCCCGGTGATGCGCGGTGTTCTGGGCGTACCGAGCACCGTCCCACTCGGGCAGGAGCCGGGCAGCGCCCGCCGGGTCAGTGTCCATATGTTGAGATTCGGTTCCTGCCATATGGACACCCTAGCGCGCAGGGCTCCGCCGCGCACCGGGTCCGGGTCGTCCGGGTGGGCGAGTCAGGTCGTGTAGTCGGCGTTGATGCGCACGTAGCCGTCGGACAGGTCGCACCCGTAGACGGTCCATGCGCCCTGCGCGATGCCGAGGCCGACCTGGATCGTCACCTCGTCGCCCGTCAGGTACTTCTCGAGCTCGGCGAGCTCCTCGTCGCCGATCGGCGTCGGGTAGACCTCGGCGCCACCGAAGCGGATCGTGACCCGACCCTCGTCGATGTCGGTGTCGTCGGAGCACTTCCCCACCGCCATGGCGACCCGACCCCAGTTCGGGTCCGCGCCGTGCACGGCGGTCTTCACCAGCGGCGAGTTCAGTACCGTCTTCGCGACACGCTTCGCCTGGTCGTCGTCACGCGCACCGTCGACCTCGACGACGAGCAGCTTCGTCGCGCCCTCGCCGTCACGCGCCAGCTGGCGGGTCAGCTCCAGGCACACCGACTCGACCGCGGCTTCGAACTCGACCAGGTCGACCGCGCCCGCCGCGCCGTTCGCGAGCACCGCTGCGGTGTCCGATGTCGAGGTGTCGGTGTCGACGCTCAGGCTGTTGAACGTGCGGGCGACGACGGAACGGGTGATGCGGTCGAGGTCCGCCGCGTCGACGGCTGCGTCGGTCAGCACGAACGCGAGCATCGTGGCCATGTCGGGTTCGATCATGCCGACACCCTTGGCCATGCCGACCACCGTCGCGGTGCCGGCGTCGGCGGCCAACGTCGCGACCGCCGTCTTGGGGTGGGTGTCGGTGGTCATCATGCCGGTCGCTGCGGCGAGTGCGTCTCGGCGGTCCGCGCCGTCGAAGGGCCACCGCAACGAGGCGAGGTGCGAGCGCAGTCGGTCCATCGGATACTGGCGGCCGATCACGCCGGTCGACGTGACCAGCACGTCGGTCGACGCACACCCGATCGCGGTCGCCACACCGGCGGCGAGCTCCTCGGCGTTCGCCAGACCGAGCGCACCCGTCGCGACGTTCGCGTTCTTCGACACCACGACGACCGCACGCAACTGGTGGTCCTCGACGTGTCGGCGCGACACCACGACACTCGGGCCGGCGAAGCGCGACCTGGTGAACATGGCCGCGGCGACACAGGGTCGGTCCGAGGCGATCACGACGAAGTCGTCGGTGTCGTCCTTGATGCCCACGTTGGCGACGTGGGTGCTGAATCCGGTGGGGAGCTCGACGCTGGTCATCGACGCCGAGTCTGACACCACCGGTGCAGCGCGGGCACGCCGGTTGCGCCGACTGCTGGCACGCCGGTTGCGCCTACGGCTGGCCGACCGCGCCGACGACGAGGTCGACGACGTCGGACGGCGCGCCCCACGCGGTGAGCACCTCGGTCGGGTCGACGTCCTCGAGCGCGGCTCGCGGCGCGTCGGTCGGTGTGCGGTCGAAGCGCGGTGCCGGCGCCGGCTGGGGAACACCCTCGACATCGGCGAACGAGGAGCGCGCCACCGCGTGCGGATGCGTCGGCGCCTCGCCCATGTCGAGCACCGGCGCGACACACGCGTCGGACCCCTCGAAGTGCGCGGCCCACTCGTCGCGGGTGCGCCGGCGGATCGCGCCACCGATCGCCGCTCGTAGCTCGGGCCAACGGGCGTGGTCGTTCTGCTCGGGCAACGAGTCGTCGTCGGCCAGGCCGAGCTCCTCGAGCAGGAGCGCGTAGAACTGCGGCTCGAGCGCGGCGACGGCGAGCCACCCGCCGTCGGAGCACTCGTACACGTCGTAGAACGGCGCGCCCGAGTCGAGCAGGTTGGTGCCGCGCTCGGCGTTCCAGAACCCGGAGCTCCACGCCCCGAACAGCGGTGCCATCAGCAGCGCCGCGCCGTCGACCATCGCCGCGTCGACGACCTGTCCACGACCCGAGGTGGCACGTTCGACCAGCGCGGCGAGGATGCCGGTGGCGAGCAGCATCCCGCCGCCACCGAAGTCGGCGACCAGGTTGAGCGGCGGGGTCGGCGGCTGACCGGCGCGACCGATGTGGGCCAGGCCGCCCGAGAGCGCCAGGTAGGTCAGGTCATGTCCGGCGCGCGGGGACATCGGACCCTCTTGTCCCCATCCGGTCATGCGGCCGTAGACCAGGCGTTCGTTCGAGCCGAGCAGTTCGTCGGGTCCGAGCCCGAGCCGCTCGGCGACGCCCGGGCGGAAGCCCTCGACGAGCACGTCGGCCGTCGCGGCCAGGCGACGCACCGCGTCGACGCCGCCCTCGCTGCGCAGATCCACCGTCACGCCGCTGCGGTTGCGGTTGAGCACGTCGAAGGGGTTGCTGCGCGGCTCGCCACGGAGCGCCTTCGGGCGGTCGATGCGCAGCACATCCGCCCCCAGGTCTGCGAGCACCATCGCCGCGAACGGCGCCGGCCCGATGCCGGCCAGCTCGACCACCTTCACCCTGTCGAGGGGTCCCCCCATGTCGCCACCTCTCGTCATGCCGGGTGCGCCCGGCGAGAACGGCGAGAACCTAGTGCCCACGCGTCCTCACCCGCTTCGTGTGCAGCACCGCCGCTCCACCGGCGTCACAGCACACCACACCTCTGGCCCGGACGCCTCGTGTGCAGAACCGCCGCCCCACCGGCGCCCCAGCACACCACACCCGGTGCCGGCCGGCGCCGGTCGCCGGGGGATCGTCCGGAGAACGCCGACGGGGTGCCGCCAGTGGCGACACCCCGTCGTTCGAGCGCTGAGCGTTCGGTGAGCTGAGCTGAGCTGTTGAGCTCAGCGGTTCGGCATCAGCCGGCGTCGGTGACGGTCCAGTTGACCGTGTACGGACGGATCAGGTTCGGGAACGCACCGACCTTGAACCAGCTCGCCGTGCTCGAGACCGCAGCATCGCTGCCGGCACGGTTGATCGCACCGAAGATCGGGGTGGTCAGGTTGAGCCCGGCACCCTGGTCGACGACGGTGATCTGGCCGGTCCACAGGGGCAGGATCCACGCACGCTGTGCGTTGACCGTGACCTTGGCGGTGCCGCCCGACGATCCCGGAATGTCGAGGGAGCCGGTGACCGAGGCGATGCCGAAGGCGTCACGGCGCACGGTCAGGTTGCCGTTGCCCGATCCGCCGTTGGTGTAGGCCTCTGAACCGGTGACCCTCACCGTGACCGAGTCGTTGCTCGGCTGCGGCACCGTCGTGGACGTGGTCGTCGGCGTCGTGGTCGACGTGGTCGTCGGCGTCGTCGTGGACGTGGTCGTCGGCGTCGTCGTCGAGGTCGTCGTCGGCGTCGTCGTCGAGGTCGTCGTCGACGTAGTGGTCGGCGTCGTGGTCGACGTGGTCGACGTGGTCGTCGAGGTGGTGGTCGAGGTCGTCGTCGACGTGGTCGTCGGCGTCGTGGTCGACGTGGTGGTGGGCGTCGTGGTCGACGTGGTCGTCGGTGTCGTGGTCGACGTGGTGGTCGGCGTCGTCGTCGACGTGGTGGACGTGGAGCCCGGCAGCAGGTTGAACGAGCTCATCACCATCGCCGAATCACCGTCGGTGTCGGTCATCGTCAGACGGGCGAAGTGGTTGCCCGACGTCGTGAACGTCTTGGTGACGGTGAGGCCCGTGGCGGTGGTGCCGTCGCTGAACTCCCAGTTGTAGGGCGACGGGCCCTTGACGACGGTGGAGTCCGCGGCGCTGAACGTGACGGTGTAGGGCACCTGGTTGTTCCGCAGCTCGGAGACCGCCGGCAGGATGACCGGGTTGACGGCCTTACCGAGCGCCGGGGTGGTGCGACCCGAGACGTAGGCCAGGTTGCGTCCGGCGGGCGAGGGCAGCGCCATCTGCTGGTTGATCGTCGGCGTGACGTCGAAGCCACCGGCGATGGGGCAGCTCGACGCTGCCGGCACGGCGAAGGCGTTCTCGACGAGCACCGCGGTGCCGGCGGTCGCGTTGTAGCGCGAACCGGTGAGTGCGTTGTTCTGGCCGATCGCCGGCTTGGTGCCGGTGATCAGGTTCAGACGGATCGGGTTGGCGACCGTGCCGATCGTGCAGTTCGAGCTGATCGCGTTGCCCGACACGGTGCCGCCGATGCGCACCCGGAAGGCCATGTTGATGACCGCGTCGCCCGTCAGGGGGTCGAGCGTGCCGGTGGCGTCGGCGGTCGGGATGATCGTCGTGGTGACGATGTCGGTGTAGCCGTCGAACGGGTTCCGGATCGGCAGGTAGCCGACGGGGAAGACGATGTTGGCCGCCGGGATCGAGATGACGCCGTTGCCGTTGATCGTGCCGCTGATGGTCACGTCGACCTTCGGCTGGAAGCCCGGAGCGAGCTCGCTGTCGTCGGCGGACTGCGGCTGACCGGAACCGGCGACGCAGCCGGAGTCGGCGGCGTCGATGCGGGTGTCGCCGTCGTTGTCGACGCCGTCACCGCACTGCGCGGCAACGCGGGGCGCCAGGTCGACGTTGACCGTGGAACCGATCTTGATGGCGCCACCGGTCGAGTTCAGCGTGAAGGTGCCGGGATTGGCCACCTTCTGCGCCTCGACCGCCTCGGGCAGTACCGCCAGGCTGATGCCCAGCACGCAGATCGCGGCGATCGCCGCGCCCCATTGACGCTTCCTCATTGGAGATCTCCCCTGGTATCCGTCCACAGCAAGCGGATCGGAAGAGTCTCCCCGGAAACCTGAACGATCGTCAAGGAGTTGTCTCGCTCGTGAACGATCTCACGGGGCGGAATCGTTCGCCGAGAAAGTCCTCGAGTTCTGCGCGGAAGCTGCCGATGACCTGACATCGGCGGGAACCGGAGCGTCCCGGGCCCGGGTCTCGACCCGGGTCCGGGGCGTCTTCCTTCGTCTCGGTCGCGGCGCGTTCGCGGCGCCGCCCAGACCGCTCGGTCGGCTCAGACTCGGGTGCGCGGCGCCATCTTCGCGGTCATCGCAGGATCGCGGACGACGACCGCGTCGAGCACCTCGTCGATGCGGGCGACCACGTCGTCGTCGAGGGTGAGGTCGAGCGCGCCCACGTTGTCCTGGAGCTGCGACGGCTTCGACGCGCCGACGATGGCCGAGGCGACGTTCGGGTTGCGCAGCACCCACGCCACCGCGAGCTGCGCCATCGATGCGCCGAGCTCCTCGGCGATCGGCTTGAGCCCCTGCACCGCGGTGAGGACCTCATCGTTCATGAAGCGCTGCACGAAGTCCGCGCCGCCCTTCTCGTCGGTCGCGCGGGACCCTTCGGGCACGGGCTGACCGGGGAGGTACTTGCCGGTGAGCACACCCTGCGCGATCGGCGACCACACGATCTGCGACACGCCGACCTCTTCGCTGGTCGGGACGACCTGGTCCTCGATCACGCGCCAGAGCATGGAGTACTGCGGCTGGTTCGACACGAACGGGACGCGCAGCTCCGTCGCGAGCGCCGCGGCCTCGCGGATCTGCTCCGCGGTCCACTCCGAGACCCCGATGTAGAGGACCTTGCCGGCGCGGACCAGGTCGGCGAACGCGACCATCGTCTCCTCGAGCGGCGTCTCCGGGTCGAAGCGGTGCGCCTGGTAGAGGTCGAAGTAGTCGACCCCGACGCGACGCAGCGACGCCTCGCACGACTCCATGATGTGCTTGCGCGACAGACCCTGGTCGTTCGGACCGGAGCCCGTGGGCCAGAACACCTTGGTGAAGATCTCGAGCGATTCGCGGCGCTGACCCTCGAGCGCCTTGCCCAGCACGACCTCGGCGCGGGTGCCGGCGTAGACGTCCGCGGTGTCGAAGGTGGTGATGCCGAGGTCGAGGGCGGCGTGCACGCAGTCGATCGCGTCCTGGTCGCCGACCTGCGAGCCGTGCGTGATCCAGTTCCCGTAGGAGATGGCACTGATCTTGAGGCCGGACCGGCCGAGGTATCGGAACTCCATGTCGAGCGACGCTACGCCACCGTTGTGGCACGGTGTCCTCATGAACGGCACTCCTCCGGGGACCTCCGAGAGGTCGGTCGACGAGGGTTCGACGGTCCCCACGATCGACATCGCTCCCCTGCTCGATCCGGCGGCCTCCGAGGCCGAACGGGACGCGGTCGCGGCGCGCATCGGCGATGCGTGCGAGCGCTTCGGCTTCCTCCAGATCGTCGGGCACGGCGTCGATCCCGCCCTGCGAGCCGCGCTGCACGATGCCGCCGAGCGCTTCTTCGCGCTCGACGACGAGGAGAAGGACGCCGTCGCGATGCGCCACGGCGGACGGGCGTGGCGCGGTTGGTTCGGCCACGGCGGCGAGCTCACCTCGGGGGTGCCCGATGACAAGGAGGGCTACTACTTCGGCACGGAGCTGCCGGCGGACGACCCGGCGGTGCTGGCGGGCCGACCGTTGCACGGGCCGAACCTGTTTCCCGAGCGCCCCGCGGAGCTCGGCGCGCTGGTGCTGGAGTGGATGGACCGGGTCACTGCCGTCGGGCAGGTCGTGCTGTCGGGCATCGCCCGGTCGCTGGGCCTGGCGCCCGATTGGTTCGAGCGTTGGACCGCGGACCCGACCGTACTGTTCCGGATCTTCCACTACCCGCCGCCGCCCGAGGGCTTCGCCGGGAGCTGGGGTGTCGCCGAGCACACCGACTACGGGCTGCTGACGTTGCTCGTGCAGGACGACACCGGCGGACTCGAGGTGCGCGTGGCGGGGGCGGGCGCCGACGGCGCCGGTGCGGACGTCGATGGCGCCGGTGTGTGGATCGACGTGCCGCCCGCAGACGATGCGATCGTCTGCAACCTCGGCGACATGCTCGAGCGGGTGACCGGAGGACGGTTCCGCTCGACGCCGCACCGGGTGCGGCTGCCGTCGTCGGACCGCTATTCGTTCCCGCTGTTCCTCGACCCGGCGTGGGACGCCGAGGTGCGGCCGATCCCCGGGTTCGAGCCGACCGAGCGGGCATTGGCCGAGGCCGCCGCCGGGCGTTGGGACGGCACCGGAGTGCTCGACGTCGGCGGACCGTACGGCAAGTACCTGCTGGCCAAGGTGTCGAAGGTCTTCCCCGAGCTGTTCCGCAACGCGCTCTGAGAGGTTCGCCCTGCGGTGTGCCCTGCGGCGCGCCGTGCGGTGTGCCCTGCGGTGCGCCGCTGCGGCGCGCCGAGTTGCGACGAAACCATCCGAGCCACCCCGGGTGCCGGTGGCCCTCAGAGCCGAGTAGGGACGAAACGACCCGGGTCACCGGGGCGCCGGTGACACCCCAGAGCCGAGTTGCGACGAAACCATCCGAGCCACCCCGGGTGCCGGTGGCCCTCAGAGCCGAGT
>JALYWI010000166.1 GCA_030852785.1 Actinomycetota bacterium | reverse complement strand
GCTCGGCACCGCCACCGACGCCGTGGCCCCCGTCGCGGCCTCGACGATCGACGCGTGGTCGCTGCGGCCCCTGGCTCGCTACGCGGATGCATCGCCGGGTCGGTCGCCGGCGGTCGCCCTCGACGTGATCGACGCGGCGGCGTCCACGGCGGGCCGGGCCGCGGTCGTCGAGGTGCAGTCCCTCGAGGACCCATCCGACCTGCGCGCGGTCCTGGCCGTCGAGCTCGTCGACGTGCCGAGCTCGCTCGCGGACGCGACCGAGGCGCACCTCGACGCCGCCGAGCAGCTGTTCGCCGCGGGGGTCGCCATGTTGCGCCGCCACCGCGAGCGGACCGCGCCGACCACCGCTCGTGACAGCTGGTGGGCCGCGGTCCACATGGTGCTGTGCGGCACCGCCGCCGGCGACGCCGCCACGCTGATGCAGCTCTCCCGACGCTTCGAACCGGGCACCCGCGGTCTGGCGCTGTCCGACTTCACCGTCGCCCTCGCCCCCGACGGCGATCCCGCGGGTCCCGGCACCGTCGAGTTCTCGCTGCGTCGACGCGGCCACGCCCGCCTCGAGGTCGATGTCGTGCAGGGCGTCGCCCGCGCCCGCACGCGCTCCGCGCTCGATCGACGGGCACTCACCGCGAAGCGACTCGGTGTCGTCGATCCGTGGGAGCTGATCGGTCTGCTCGAGGGGCGGGTGAGCGCAGACGAGCTGCCGCACCCCTCGCTCGCGAAGGGGCAGTTCATCGAACACGACCTCGCGGACTGTGACGCCGCGGAGTGCGACGCCGCGGAGTGCGACGAGCTCGCGGTCGGTCGACTGGTGCCCGTCGACCGCGCGCCGGCGTCGCACACCTGCTCGGTGATCGTCGGCGTCGTCGCCAATCCGCTCATCGGCGACCCGCTGTCCGACGAGACGGACTGGGTGGAGCGTGTGTGGATCGCCGGCGATCCACTCCGGTCGATGGGGTCGTTGGGTGAGCCCGAGTGCCGCCGCATCATCGCCGCGATCGATCTGGCGTCGGAGCGTGGACTGCCCGTCGAGTGGATCTCGCTGTCCTCCGGTGCGCGCATCGCGTGGGACTCCGGCACCGAGAACCTGGACTGGACCGCCGCGGTGCTGCGTCGGATCGTCGAGTTCACGACCGCGGGTGGCGAGATCGACGTCGTCGTCGCCGGTGTGAACGTGGGCGCGCAGTCGTACTGGAACGCCGAGGCGACGATGCTGATGCACACCCGCGGGATCCTCGTCATGACGCCCGCCTCGTCGATGGTGCTCACCGGACGACGTGCCCTCGAGCTGTCGGGATCGGTCGGCGCGCTCGACGAGATCGGGATCGGCGGCCACGACCGGATCATGGGGCCCAACGGCCAGGCGCAGTACCGGGCGGCCGACCTCGCCGGCGCGATGGCGATCCTGATGGATCACCACGCGTTGAGCAGCGGTGCGGCGACCCGGGTGCGCACCTCGGACCCGGTCGAACGCGACGTCACCGGCGACCGCTACGACGGCGTCGAGGACTTCGCCGCCGTGGGCGAGATCTTCGACGAGGCCGCGAACCCGGGCCGCAAGCGTCCGTTCTCGGTCCGGGCGGTGATGGACGCCGTCGTCGACCGCGATGCGCCCCGCCTGGAGCGTTGGCGGGCGATGGAGGACGCCGACGGTGCGGTCGTGTGGGAGACGCGCCTGGACGGTCGCGCCGCCACGCTCATCGGGATCGAGTCGCGTGGACGACCCCGCGGCGGCACCGCGCCGGTCGACGGACCCGCGGAGTGGGCGGGCGGCACGTTGTACCCGGCGGCGTCGAAGAAGGTGGCCCGTGCGCTGCGCTCCGCGTCCGGGACCCGTCCGGTCGTCGTGCTCGCGAACCTGTCGGGTTTCGACGGCAGCCCCGAATCGCTCCGCCGTCTGCAGCTCGAGTACGGCGCCGAGATCGCCCGAGCGGTGGTCGACTTCGAGGGCCGCATCGTCTTGGTCGTGATCGGCCGCTACCACGGTGGGGCCTACGTGGTGTTCTCGAAGCGCTTGAACGACGGGCTCGTCGCGCTGGCCGTCGAGGGCAGCTACGCCTCGGTCATCGGCGGCGCGCCGGCGGCCGCAGTGGTGCTGACCCGTGACGTGCGAGCCCGCGTCGCCGCGGATCCGGCGGTCGTGGCCGCGGGGGAGCGCCTCGAGCGCGCGGCGGGTCCCGACGAACGAATGAGCTGTCTCGAGGCGCTCGACGCCGCCAGGGCCACCGCACAGGCCTCGGCGCGTGCAGAGATCGCGACCGAGTTCGATGCGGTGCACACCGTGGAGCGTGCGGTGGCGGTCGGATCACTCGACGCCGTCATCCCGGCGGCGCGCCTGCGTCCCGAGATCATCACCGCCCTCAGCAATTCGCCGACACGGTCCGCTTGACTGGCCTCACCAGCTTTGTTAGGCATACCTGACAATGAACGGTCACACCTCCTCCGACGATCCGACCAACGCCGCCGATGACCTCGCCGCCGACCTCGCCGCCGACGCCGAGGATCTGCCCGCAGCGGTCGCCGCATACCTCGAGGCCATCTTCGAGCTCGACGAGGACGACATCACCGCCGTCCAGGTCCGCATCGCGGAGCGCATGGGTGTCAGCCGCCCGGCCGTGTCGGAGATGGTCCGCAAGCTGCGTCGGCGGGGTCTGGTGGTGGTCGACGGCGGCCAGGTGCGCCTGACCGCCGATGGCATGGAGCACGCCCAGCGCAGGGTGCGCCGGCACCGGATCGCCGAGCGCTTCCTGACCGACGTGCTGGGCCTGGGCTGGGCCCAGGCGCACGCCGAGGCCGAGTCCTGGGAGCGCGTGATGAACGCACGGACCGAGGCGGCGATGTCGTCCCTGCTGGGCGATCCCACGACCTGTCCCCACGGGAACCCGATCCCGGGTTCGGCGTGGACCGACCCGCTGGCCGTGCCGCTCGACGAGGTCGCGGTCGGTGGTTCGTTCCGGGTGGTGCGCATCACCGAGCAGCTCGAGTTCGTGCCCGGCATGCTCGACGCCCTCGAGCTCGCCGGGCTCCAGCCCGAGGTGCGCGGCCGGCTCGTCAGCACCTCGCCCGACGGCTCCTTCGCCGTCGAGATCGACGGCGACCTCGGCGGCAACGTCCGTCAGCCCCTGGCGCTGGCAGGAGCGACCGCCGAGCGGATCCTCGTGCACCCCGAGCCGGCGACCACCGGAGGTGCGAGCGGATGAACGAGATGCTGCGCCTGGCCGCCGCGCTGACCCACCAGCTGTCGCCGGTCGCGCTCACGGTCTGGCCGCGGAGCGGTCCGGCGACGGTCGTGTCCCGCGACGCCCGCAACCACCCGGACATCTCGGCCTGCGAGTTCCGCCGTCTGGTGCTCTCGTCGGTCACCGGTGTGCCGCTGGCCCCGGGGCTGTCGTGGATCCTCGACGCCGAGGACCTCACCGTCGAGGGCATCGGGGTCCGTCACGTCGGCGACGGCGTGGTGGCCGTCGACCGTCCGGGCACGCCGCGCTGGTGGTGGCCCACCCTGCTGCAGGGGTCGTGCCTGCCGACGGTCCTGGGCGACGCGGCCATCGACCTGATCGAGCAGGGCACCTCACCCGCCGAGCTCGTCGCTGCCGCGAGCGTCGCGGTCCACGTCGATGCCGAGCTCGGCGTCGCCGTCGTGACCGTCGACGCCGACCCGCGCTCCGCGCTCGACGACCGCCTCGGCGACGAGTTCGCCCGGGCGCTGAGCAGGGCCTGTGTCGTGGCGGAGCTCATCAGCGGCGACGTGTGCGAGCCGTCGACCGCCGGCCCCGTGCGGTTCTCCGGCGTGCGCGGCGACGACCGACGCCCCCGCTGAGACGCAGGCCGACCGGCCCGATCGACCCTGTGTGCCCGATCGGCCCTGTGTGAGAGCCTCATCAGGCGGGCGCTGTCCCGGTTGCGTTCTCGAACATGACGACGGGTAGCGTCCTGCGCTTCACCACGCGGCATGCGGGTCGAGGGCCCACCGTGAGCGGTGCGATCGGTCGCCGCCGTCCGGAAGGTCACGACCATCACTGCCACTCTCGAAGCCACCGCCGTCCCCGACGGTGACCGACTGCCGCACGGCCGGATCAACCCGCGCAGCTCCCTCCCGTTCTTCGTGATCCACGCGGTCCCCCTGCTCGCCATCTTCACGGGTGCGCCGGCAGGCGTCTGGATCCTGTTCGCGGCGACGTACTGGGTGCGGATGTTCTTCATCACCGCCGGCTACCACCGGTACTTCGCGCACCGCTCGTACAAGACGAGCCGGGCGTTCCAGTTCGTGCTCGCGTTCGGCGGTGCCACCGCGGCGCAGAAGAGCCCGCTGTGGTGGGCGGGCCACCATCGGATCCACCACCGCTACACCGACACGATCGACGACCCGCACACGCCCAAGAAGGGCTTCTGGTGGAGCCACGTCGGGTGGATCCTCTCGGACGACACCTCGGCGGTGCCCGACGGCACGATGAAGGACTTCTCGAAGTACCCGGAGATCCGGTTCATCTCGCGTCACGACTGGTTGCCGCCGTGGCTGCTCGCCACCGCCTGCTTCCTGATCGGTGGCCTGCCGGGGCTGCTCATCGGCTTCTTCCTGTCGACGATCGTGCTGTGGCACTCGACGTTCCTGATCAACTCGCTCGCCCACGTCTTCGGCAGCCGCCGCTTCGCGACCGAGGACACCAGCCGGAACAACCCGCTGCTCGCGCTGCTGACGTTGGGCGAGGGGTGGCACAACAACCACCACCGGTCGGCGCACGTCGCTCGGCAGGGTCTGCGGTGGTGGGAGATCGACGTCACCTGGTACGTGCTGGTGGTCCTCGAGCGTCTCCACGTCATCTGGGACGTGAAGCGTCCGCGCACGGTCGCGGGCACGTCCCCGGACCAGGGCGCGGATGCCGATGTGGCACCGGTCCGGGAGCTCGTCGAATAGAACTCGGCGCGGCGCGCCGCCATGACGCTTGCCTTGTCGGTGAATTCTGGTCAGACTTCACGGGTCATCCCTAGGCGAGGGATGACAGGGGAGACCCTCGAAGGGGAGAGTGGCGATGCGTTGGTACCGGGGGGCACTGCTGTGCCTCGTAGCAGCATTCGGATTGGTGGCGGCCGCATGTACGCCACCGACGACACCGGGGGGCGGCGGCAACCTGGCTCCCACGGCGTCGGTGACCGCGACCCCCGATTCGGGGACCGCCCCGCTCGAGGTGGAGTTCTCCTCGGCGGGATCGGTCGATCCCGACGGGACGATCCTGTCCTACGAGTGGGACTTCGGTGACGGCTCACCGGTCGAGTCCGGCTCGGACGCGACCCACACCTACACATCGGACGGCACCTTCACGGCGTCGCTCACGGTGACCGACGACGACGGCGCCTCGGGGACCGCGACCGCATCGATCGTCGTGGCAGGCGTCAACGCGTCGCCCACGGCCGTGATCTCGGCGGACCCGACCACCGGCAAGGCACCGCTGGCCGTCGCCTTCGACGGCACCGGCTCGACCGACGCCGACGGCACCATCGCCGGCTACGCGTGGGACTTCGGTGGCGGCGCGACCTCGACCGACCCCACCCCCTCGCACGTGTTCACCGTCGCCGGCCCGCACGTGGTGTCGCTGACCGTGACCGACGACGACGGCGCCACCGCGACCGAGACGACCACCATCACGGTCGTGCCGAACGTCGCACCGGTCGCCGCGGCGTCCGCCACACCGACCTCGGGCAAGTCGCCCCTCGACGTGGCGTTCTCGTCGGCCGGGTCGACCGACCCCGACGGCGCCATCGCGTCGTACTCCTGGGCCTTCGGTGACGGCGGCACCTCGACCGCAGCCGACCCCAACCACGTGTACGCCGCGGCGGGCTCCTACGTCGCGACGCTGACGGTCACCGACGACTCCGGCAGCACCGACTCGACCACCGTGTCGGTCGAGGTCGCCGCCAACGTCGCCCCGACCGCGGTCGCCAACTCGAACGTGACCGCCGGACAGGCGCCGCTCGCGGTGCACTTCAACTCCGCCGGCTCGTCCGATCCCGACGGCGGCATCGTGTCGACCAGCTGGACCTTCGGTGACGGCAACGGCTCGTCCGCTGCGAACCCGACCTACACCTACGGCACGCCGGGCACCTACACCGCGACGCTGACGGTGGCCGACGCCGAAGGCGCGACCAGCTCGGCGACGATCTCGATCGAGGTCGACGAGATCCCGAACGAGGCGCCGACCGCGGTCGCCGCGGCGACGCCGACGACCCAGCGTGTGGGTCTCCCGGTCGTCTTCTCCTCGGCGGGCTCCGCCGACACCGACGGCACCATCGCCTCGTACCACTGGGACTTCGGCGACGGCCAGAGCGCCAACACCGCGAACCCGACGCACGCATACGCCCTGCCCGGCGTCCGCACGGCGACCCTGACGGTCACCGACAACGCCGGCGGCACCGCCACGGCGAGCGTCGAGATCACCGTCACCCCGAACGCGGCACCGACCGCGGCGGCCAGCGGTACGCCGACCACGGGCACCGAGCCGCTGCTGGTGACGTTCTCGTCGGCCGGCTCGAACGACACCGACGGCACCATCGTCTCGTACGCATGGGACTTCGGTGACGGCGGCTCGTCGAGCTCGGCGAACCCCTCACGCACCTACACGGCGCCCGGCACCTACACCGCGCAGCTCACGGTCACCGACGACTTCGGAGCGACCGACACCGCGACGGTCACGGTGGTCGTCATCGCCAACCAGGTCCCGACCGCTGCGATCAACGCATCGCCGCAGTCCGGCCCTCGTCCGCTCGCGGTCGCGTTCGACGGCACGGCCTCCTCCGACCCGGAGGGCGCCACGCTCACCTACGCCTGGGACTTCGGTGACGGCGGCAACGGCACCGGCGCCACGCCGTCGCACACCTACGCGGTCGGCTCGTACACGGCGACCCTCGTCGTGACCGACGCCGGTGGCAAGGTCTCGGCCCCGGTCACCATCGCGATCACCGTCTACATCGACGACGACGGCGACGGCTCCACCGCAGCGAACGACTGCAACGACGCCGACGCGACGATCTACCCCGGAGCTCCCGACGCCCTGGACTCCACGGCCAAGGACACGAACTGCGACGGCGTCGACGGCATCCTCGCCGACACCGTCTTCGTGCAGGCGCCGGGCGGCGCCGACAGCGGCTCGTGCGGCTCGACCGCCAGCCCGTGCGCGACGATCGGCCAGGGCGTGACCAACGCCGTCGCCGGCGGACGCACGGTCGTCCAGGTCGTCAGCGGCACCTACGCCGCCTTCAACCTCAACTCGACGGCCGGCGTGACCGTCCGCGGCGGTTACGCAGCGGGCTTCACCTCACGTTCCGGCACCACGACGGTGAACGGCACGGTGGGCATCTCGTCCTCGACGAACGCGACGCTGCTCGACCTGACGATCAACGGCACCTCGGGCGGCGCCTCGACCGGCGTGCTCGTCACGGGTGGTTCGGCGGCGCTGACCCGCCTCACGGTCGACAGCGGCACCCCGTCGGGTGCGGGCAACAGCGCCTACGGCGTGCGTGCCATCAGCGGGGCGACCGTCTCGGTGACGGACTCGACCATCACGGCGAAGCCCGGCGTGGCCGGCGTGACCAACGGCGGTTCGCCGGGAGCAGCCGCTCAGGGATGCACCGGTTCCAACGGGGCCGGCGCGAGCGGCGCGAGCTCGCCGGGCAACGGTGCGTCGTCGTGCGGCGGCTCCGGTGCGGCCAGGAGTGGCGCCGGCGGTCGTGGCGGCAGCTACTCCGGCGGCGGTTCCAACGGTGAGGCCGGCGGTGGCGGCGCCGGTGGCG
>JALYWI010000032.1 GCA_030852785.1 Actinomycetota bacterium | reverse complement strand
TGGGCGCCGTGACGACGTCCGAGGCCCGAGTCGCCCATGCCACCCATCGGGGCGTCCATGCTGCCCCACGCCGCGGCGTACGCCTCGTTGACGTTGACCGTGCCGGCGTGCAGCTGCGCGGCGACCGCACGACCTCGTGCCGCTGACCGGCTCCAGACGCTGGCGTTGAGGCCGTAGCGGCTGGCGTTCGCGGCGGCGATCGCCTCGGTGTCGTTGTCGACCCGATACACCGACACGACCGGGCCGAAGGTCTCCTCGGCGAAGCAGCGGGCGTCCGGTCCCACGTCGGCCAGGACCGTCGGCTCGTAGAAGTACGGCCCGAGATCCGGACGGGCACGACCACCCGCGAGCACACGGGCGCCGTGGGCGACCGCGTCCTCGACGGCGTCAGAGGTGACAGCCACCTGCTCGGCCGAGGTGAGCGAACCCATCTGGCACGCGAAGTCGTAGCTCGCCCCCAACCGGAGCGCGGCGAGCTGGGCCAGGAAGCGCTCCATGAACTCGTCGTAGATCTCGGCCGCGACGTAGAGCCGCTCGATCGAGATGCACAGCTGACCGCTGGAGGAGAAGCACGCACGGACCGCGCCTTCGGCCGCGCGGTCGAGGTCGGCGTCGCCGAGCACGAGCATGGCGTTCTTGCCGCCGAGCTCGAGCGAGCACTCGACGAGCCGGGTGGCCGCCTCGGCGGCGACGTGGCGACCGGACTCGGTCGAGCCGGTGAACATCACGAAGTCCGCGATGTCGAACAGCGAGGTGCCGATCGACGAACCGCGGCCGAGCACGATCTGCCACAGGTCCTCGGGGAGGCCGGCGCGGCGGGCCAGGTCGAGCGCGAACAGGGCCGTGAGCGCGGTCTGGTTGTCGGCCTTCTGCACCACGGCGTTGCCCGCCAGCAGGGCAGCGATGGTGTCACCCGCACCCAGGCTCAGCGGGTAGTTCCACGGCGAGATCACCGTGACGATGCCCTTGGGGTGGTGCAGCTCGTGGACCGAGGTGAGCCCCGGGATCAGGCCACCGCGGCGACGGGGAGCGAGCAGCGAGGCCGCGGTGCGTGCGTAGTACCGGCACGTCGCGGCGATGTCGCCGACCTCGAGGAACGCGTCACGGCGCGCCTTGCCGTTCTCGGTCTGGACCAGGTCCATGAGGCGTTCCCGCTCCTCGAGCACCAGGTCGTGCAGGCGGAGGAACACCGCGGCGCGTTCGCGCACCGGGACCGCCGCCCATCGACGCTGCGCGATCCGTGCGCGGGTCGCCGCGGCCTGGACGTCGTCGGGTGTGCACTGCGGCAGCTCGGCGATCACCTGGCCGTTGAACGGCGCGCGGGTGGTGACGCTCGGCGCCGTGCCGGATCCGGCGACCTGAGCGGTCAGCTGTCGGACCAGCCCGGCGGTCAGGCTCGGAGGCAGCGGGGTGACGGCGGCATCGACCGCTGCATCGATCGCTGCGTCGGGGGACTCGGAGTCGCGTTGGATGGCCACCGCGGAAGCGTAGGACGCGCCGGTCCCCCCGTCTCAGTCGGGCGGGCACGCGCGGGAAGTTCAGGGCAGTTCGGGTGGCCGGCAGTTCGGGTGGCCGGCAGTTCTGGTGGCCGGCAGTTCGGGTGGCCGGCAGTTCAGGCGGCCGACAGTTCAGGCGGCCGACAGTTCAGGCGGGCGCGCTCAGTCAGCCCAGAACTCGAGCAGGCCCGGCGCGTCGAGCTCGGCCTGGTGTGCGCCCAGCTCGAGCGCCGTGCCGATCGAGGCGGGATCCATGAGCTGCTCGACCGTGATGCCGCTCGGCCCGGTGAGGTGCACCTGGGTCCCGGTGGCCCGGAGCTCTTCGACCTCCTCGAACTGGCGATCCTTGGTCATGGTCATGCCCGCCGGGTGGGTGGTCTCCCCACCGACGAGCGAGACGACCAGCGCCCGTTCGGCACCGGCGAGACGGTCGCAGTGCGTGCCGGAGCCGCTGACGCCGCCGTCCATGCAACGGCGGTCGCCGATCAGCTGCGGCGAGAACAGGCCGGGGACCGAGGCGCTCGCGGCGGCCGCGTGGGGCACGGTCAGTCCGTGTCCGCCGTGCAGGATCAACCGCTCCCCGGTGTACGTGTCGGTCGTCGTGATCTGCAGTGACGCGGAACGCCAGGCGCGCACACCCATCACCAGCGAGGTGCTGCGGGTCAGCTGCGCGGCGGGCAGCGCCTGCGCCGCGAGCGCGGCGTGGCCGATGGCGCAGACCGTGTCCGGCTCTGCGTCGGTCGCGGCCCCGAACCGGTCGCGGGCACGCTCCTGACTGGGGTGCAGGTCCCTCACCGGGGCGAGCGCCGAGATCAGGGCGGGCAGCTTCGCGAGCAGGTCGACCCTCACCCCGAAGCGGTGCAACCGGCCGGCGGTCAGGATGCCCGCCACCAGCGAACCGGCCGAGGTGCCCACCACGATCTCGGCGTCGTCGAGCTGCACGCCCCTGGCCGCGAGCCCGTTCAGGTACGAGATCTGCCAGGCGACGAAGAAGAGGCCGCCACCGCCGAGTGAGATCGTGCGGCGGTGCCCCGCGCCGTAGCGGGCGTCGAACGAGTACGGCTGTGCCAGGTCGTCGGTCGTGCTGCTGGACATGCAGCGACGCTATCGGCGCCCGGCGCGATCCCGTCCGGCGTCGAGCGCGGCGCGGTACTCCGCGATCGCCTCGCGGTGATCGACGATCGCGGCGGGGTAGCCGGTGCGCGCCCGGGTCTCGACCGACGGCTCGTGGATCTCGGGCGCCGGCACCCCGGCGAGCTCGGGCACGTACCGGCGGATGTACTCGCCGTAGGGGTCGAAGCGGGTGGACTGGACCGTCGGGTTGAAGATCCGGTTCGGGTTGGTGTCGGTGCCGGTGCCCGCGGTCCACTGCCAGTTGAGCTGGTTGTTGGCCACGTCGCCGTCGACCAGGTGCTCCATGAAGTGACGCGCCCCGGTCCGCCAGTCGACGTACAGGTCCTTGGTGAGGAACGACGCGACCACCATGCGTGCCCGGTTGTGCATGAAGCCCTCGGCGCTCAGCTGCCGCATCGCCGCGTCGACGAGCGGGAAGCCGGTGCGGCCCTCGGTCCACGCCGCGACGTCGTCGGGATCGTCGCGCCAGCGGTCGCCGCGGTCGCGCACGTCCTCGTGCGACGTCGCCGATCGAGCGGCGAGGAACTGGTGGTAGAAGTCCCGCCAGCAGAGCTGGCGCACGAACGCTGCGCCGCCGTCACGATCTCGCAGCCGTGTGGCGACCTCGAGGGGCGACAGGCACCCGAAGTGCAGGTCGGCCGAGATGTGCGAGGTCGCATCACCCGCCAGGTCGTCATGGCGGTCGGCGTACGCCGCCAATGACCCTGCAGCCCAGATCCTGAGGCGTTCGAGGGCGGCGCGCTCGCCGCCGGCGACGAGCCCCGGCGCCGGTTCACCATCGACGAGGTCACCCAGCGTCGGCAGCGCACCGGGCTCCACCTCGGCGGGCACGTCGAGGTCGTCAGGTGCCGGCAGCACCGGCCGCCACGTCTCGGCGAGCCACCGCTTCTGGTATGGCGTGAACACCTTCCAGTAGTCACCCGAGCTCGGGCGGTTCGTGCCCGGGGGCACCACCGTGACCCCCGGATGTGCCTCGACCTCGACAGCTCGACCGCCGACAGCTCGACCGCCGACAGCTCGACCGTCGAGTGCGGCGCGCAGGCGATGGAGCCGGGCGGTGGCGAACCCGCTCACGTCCTCGGAGACGTGCACGCTCGACGCTCCGTGGGCGTCGACCAGTCGCACGATCTCGTCGACCCAGTCGCCGCGACGCACGACCAGGTCGCCGCCACGGTCACGCAGCGACGAGCGCAGGTCCGAGAGCGCGTCGAGCAGGTACGACACCCGGTTGGGGTTGCCGTGCGAGGTGGTCAGCACCGCGTCGTCGATCACGAACACCGGGACCACACCCCCGCCGCGGCGCACCGCGGCGTCGAGCGCCGGCAGGTCGCGCAGCCGGAGGTCCCGGGTGAAGACGACGAGCGCGGGGCTCATTCGCCTCGGTACGTCCCGAAGCTCCACATGTTGCCCTCGGCGTCGCGCACGCTGAACCCGAGCGAGCCGTAGTCCTCCTCGCGGAGGTCGCGCACGATCTCCGATCCCGCCTGCACGCAGCGGGCGAGCACCGCCTTCGGGTCGTCGGTGACCACGTACGACGACGCGCAGCCGGTCGGCATCTGCGAGAACTCGCTGTCGGCACGTCCGGCGGAGCCGATCATGATCCCGCCGCCCTCGGGCCAGCGCAGCTCGGAGTGCACGACGACCGAGTCGTCGGCGTCATCGGCGTACACAGCCGCCTCGACGAAGCCGAGCACGTCGACGGCGTAGCGGATGGCCGCGCGGGCGTCGCGGTAGTTCACACACGGCCAGACCGTCGGCGGCGGCGGTCCCTCGAGCGCAGCGCTCGTGGAGCTGGAGGTTGTGGGGGCGGTGGAACTGGGGGTGGCGGGGGTGGCGGGGGTCGCGGGGGTGGCGGAGCTGGTGGTGGAGGCTGTCGGTGTCTCGTTCATGACGTCATCCTGCGACCTCGGCACGTTCGTGGTCTTGGACGGATGGGAACTGCTCGTCGCGCAGCCACGTGCGCGGCGGCGCGCCGGCGAGCTCGGACCACTCGCGGGTCATGTGCGACTGGTCCGCGTACCCGCACCACGCGGCGGCGACCGCGAGGGACTCCTCGGGGCGGCTGCGCACCCACCGTTGGGCGCGGTGGAACCGGGCGATCCTGACGAGCGTCGACGGGTTGAGCCCGAACTCGGCGCGGCACTGCGTGCGCAGGTGGCGGCGGCTCCAGCCGAGCTCGTCGGCGACGACCGACACCGGCGCGCCGTCGTCGCAGAGCCGCGTCCAGGCGTGCACCAGCTCGGGACGGACCTCTGTGCCATGACGGCGACGATTGCGGTCCACCTCGTCGAGCCGCGCCGAGAGCACCTCGTCGAGGATGTCGAAGCGGGTCCCCCACGAGGCGCTCGCCTCGAGTCGGTCGGCGAGCTCGACGTCGTGACCCCCGAGCAGCTCTGCGAGCGGCGCGGTCTGTCGTGTCAGCGCCGCCGCCGGCATCCCGAACAGCGCCCGCGAGTGCAGCGGCGACACGTCGAGCTGCACGCCGTGCTGGTTGCCGTCGTGGAGGATCTGCGCGGGGGTGTCGTGCAAGCCGCTGGCCATGGCCCACATCGACAGCGGTCCCTTGCGGCCGTCGGGCAGCACCGACAGGGTCAGCGGATCGTCGAAGCTGACGACGACCGTGATCGTCGGCGACGGCAGGCCCGCATGGGTCCCGGCCGGGTGTCCGAGCAGGCGATAGCCGACCGTGCGCTCCACCGCGCCGCGCAGCGTCGGGCTCGCGGTCCGTGCGACCTGCTCGCTGACGGGTGCGGTGTCGCTCACCCGGATCAGCGTACGACCGGTCGTCAGCCCGCGCCGCGCGCCGTCTCGGCCAGCAGTCGACGTGCCTCGGCGAGCGGCACCGGCCGTCCCAGGTGGTAGCCCTGGCCGAACCGGCAGCCGATCTCGATCAGTGCGTCGACCTGCGCCTGGGTCTCGACGCCCTCGGCGATCGCGACGAGGCCGAGCGCCTCGGAGATCCGCACGATCGCCGCGGCGAGCGACCAGCTCTGCCCGGACAGGTCGTCGTCGACGAACGCGCCGTCGATCTTCAACATGTCGAGCGGGAAGCGCTGCAGGTACGCGAGCGACGAGTAGCCGGTGCCGAAGTCGTCGACGGCGAGCCGCACGCCGAGGCTGCCGAGGCGCTCCAGGCTCGTCGTCGCCGCGGCGGGATCGGTCATGAGGGCACCCTCGGTGATCTCGAGGATGAGGCGCTCGGCCGGCAGCCCGCTGTGCTCGAGTGCAGCGGCGACGAGGTCCGGTAGCGACACGTCGGCCAGCTGCCGTGGCGAGATGTTGACCGACACCGACGGCGCATCACCGTCGGGGCGCAGCTCCGACCAGCTCACCGCGTCGGAGCACGCTCGGGCCAGCACGTGCAGCCCGATCTCGGAGATCAGACCGCCCTCCTCGGCGAACGGGATGAAGGCCAGGGGTCCGAGCCGGCCACGTTCGGGGTGGTTCCACCGCAGGAGGGCCTCGAGCGCTCGGATGCGCCCGGTGGCCAGCTCGACGACCGGTTGGTAGTGCAGCTCGAGCTCGCCGCGATCCGCAGCGCCCGGCAGGTGGCTCTCGAGGTCGAGGCGCTCCATGGCCGCCCGGTGCATCTCGGGGGCGAACACCCGGTAGCAGCTCTTGCCCGCCGACTTCGCGGTGTACATCGCGAGGTCCGCGTTGCGGAGGATCTCGTCGATCGGCGTTCCGGCGGCGCCGTACGCGATGCCGATGCTGGCACCGGCGGAGACCTTGGTCGACGAGACGTCGATGGGGCTGCGGAGCACCTCGAGGATGCGCTCGGCCACACCGACCGCGTCACGCTCCTCGGAGACCTCTTCGACGAGCACCGCGAACTCGTCGCCGCCGAGGCGGGCGGCGGTGTCGCCCGGCCGGAGGCACGAGCTGATGCGTTCGCTCACCGCGACGAGCAGCAGGTCGCCCGCGGAGTGACCCAGGCTGTCGTTCACGGTCTTGAAGTCGTCGAGGTCGATGAACAGCACCGCCAGGTTGCCGGTGCTCCGTGCGAGCCGCTGGCCGGCGTGGGTCACTCGGTCGCGGAACAACGCCGTGTTGGCCAGACCGGTGAGCGGGTCGTGGAAGGCCTGGTGCTGCAGCTCGGACTGCAACCGCCGCTGGTCGGTGACGTCACGGAAGCACCACACGCGACCGACGACCTCGCCGTCGATGCGTTGCGGCCGGGTGTCCCGCTCGAAGACACGACCGTCGCGGAACTCGATGGTGTCGCGGCTCGAGGTCTCGATGTTCTCGCGGAGCTCGTCGAGCTTGAGCACGAAGGCCGCAGGATCGCTGAGCTGGGGCAGCACGACCTCGACCATCTGGTCGTCGTCGAGATGATCGAGCTCCTTGGCGCCGCCGGGCAGTCGCCACATCTCGAGGAACTGTCGGTTGCTGCTGACGAGCTCGCCGTCGAGCCCCACCACGAGGATGCCCTCGGCGGTGGCGTCGAGCGTGGCGGCGAGCACGGAGTTGGCGGTGCGCAGCTCGCGTTCGGAACGGACACGGTCCGAGACGTCGTGGCCGGTGACGATGATCCCCTCGAGCGTGGGGTCGTCGAGCAGGTCGGCGAAGGTCAGGGCGAACGGGACCACACCGTCGGCGCCGACCAACCGCAGGTCGACGGTGACGTGCCGGTCCACGCGCACCCGCTCGAGTGTGCCGAGGAGGGCCCCGTGGTCGGCCGGATCGACGAGGTCGGCGAGCGGCCGACCCTCGATCCAGCCCTGGTCGATGCCCAGCAGTCGCGTGAGGCCGCCGGAGGAGGCGCTGACGACGCCGTCGACGTCGAGGCTCAACATGACCGTGAGTGCGTTCTGGGTGAGCGCGCTGAGGCGTTCGGTGCCCTGTGCGATCTCCCAACGGCGACGTTCGGTGAGGTCGCGCATGCACATCAGCACGCCGTCGTCGATCCGCCGACCGATGACCTCGACGAGCCGCCATCCCGACGCGCCACGCACCCGGACCTCGATCGGCGTGCCGATCTCCTTGGTCTGCATGCTGGTCAGCGACACCGCCGCGAGCGACATGTCGTCGGGGTGCACGAAGTCCATGCCCGACATCCCGAGGGCGTCCTCGACGGGGATGCCGAAGAGGTCGGCAGCGGCCTGGTTGGCCCACTGCAGACGCATGTCCGGGTCGACGACGAACACTGCATCCGGCAGCAGTTCGGCCACGTCATGGCGCAGCGGAGCGTCGAGTCCCATCACTTGGGTGTATCGGCCGCTCCCCGCTCGTTCTGAGAGTTCTTCGGGTCCGGCCCGTCGGTGGCTCCGCCGGCGAAGACCTGTGCGATCAGCAGCCACTCGCGGGCCGGTCCGTCGGTCACCTCGAGCGACGTGTCATCCAGGTGACGCCGCTGTGTGACCACCAGGCAGAAGTCCTCGAGGTCGCCGGTCACCACGTGCTCGGCGGCGTCCGGTCCCCACCGGTGCACCGCGCCGTCGGGACCCGTGAGCTCGACCCGGACCTCGACCTCGGGTGCGGTCCCGCCGCGGTTGCGGTAGCTCCACGACCGGGTGATCACCCCGAGCTGGGCGACGTGCACGAGCCGTGGGGTCGCCGGGCGGTCGGCCCCGACCGCGTCGACGATGTCCTGGCCGTGCGCCCAGGTCTCCATCAGGCGGGCGGTGAGGAACGAACGAGCGCCCATCGACGGCCCGTACCAGGGCACCCGGTCGCCGTCGCGGAGCGTGCCCGCCGCCTCGAGCATGCGGGCGCGACCGTCGCGCCACGCCGCGAGCAGTTCGACGGGGTCGAGTGACCGGAAGCGCGGCAACGTCACCGCGTCGAGCGATCCCCCGGGTGCGAGGACGGCGTCGAGCAGCTCGGCGGTCTCGACGGCGAAGCGCTCCGGGTCGCGGATCGCGGTCACCGCTGCGTCGTCGAAGAACGAGAGGTGCGCCACCTGGTCGGTGACGGTCCACCCGGGGCTCGGCGTGGGGGTGGTCCACTGCTCGGCGTCGAGCCCGGCGACGACCGTGTCGAGCGCATCGTGCTCGGCGGCCAGATCGACGATGAGATCCGTGATGGGATCGGCGGTGAGATCGGCGGTGGGATCGGCGGCGCGAGGTTCCGTCACCCGACCAACGTAGCCACGACCGCACTTCGCCGGCCGGGCTGACGGCGACCGATCTAGGGTGAGCCGCCATGGGGGTGCTGCGGTCGCGACTCGACACCAGGTCCGAGGAGTTCCGGACCAACGTCGCGGCGATGGAGGAGCTGTGGGCGGGTGTCGCCACCGAGCTGGCGTCGGTCCCGACCATCGGCGGCCAGCGCTACGTCGACCGGCACCGCACACGGGGCAAGCTGCTGGTGCGCGAACGCATCGAGGCGCTCGTCGATCCGTACACGCCCTTCCTCGAGCTGAGCCCGCTCGCCGCGTGGGGGACCGACGACCCCGTCGGCGCGGGTGTCGTCACGGGCATCGGGATCGTCGAGGGGACCGAGGTGGCGATCACCGGCTCCGACATCACCTACCGCGGTGGCTCGGTGAACCCGGCGACGCTGACCAAGACCGCACGCTTCTACGAGATCGCTCGGCAGAACCGGCTGCCGGTCGTCGTGCTCAACGAGTCCGCGGGTGCGGACCTGCCCCGACAGGCCGACATCTTCGTGCCGGGTGGTGCGCAGTTCAAGAACCTGACGCAGCTCTCGCGCCTGGGCATCCCCACCATCACCATCGGCTTCGGTCCGGCGACCGCCGGCGGAGCGTACGTGCCGGGCATGAGCGACTACGTGGTCATGGTCAAGGAACGCGCGACGGCGTACCTGGGCGGCCCTCCCCTGGTGAAGATGGCGATCGACGAGATCGTCGACGAGGAGACCCTCGGCGGCGCCGAGATGCACTCGCGCACGAGCGGCCTCTCGGACCACCTGGCGATCGACGAGATGGATGCCCTGCGCATCGGTCGCGACATCGTGGCGCACCTGCACCGGCAGAAGGCCGGACCCGGTCCGAGCGGTCCGGGTGATCCGCCCGTGCACGACACCGCCGAGCTGATCGGCAGCGCGTCGGCCGACGTGCGCGTGCCCTTCGACGTGCGAGAGGTCCTCGCCCGGACCCTCGACGGCAGCCGCTTCGAGGAGTTCAAGCCGCTCTACGGCGACAAGCTCGTGTGCGGGTGGGGGTCGCTGCACGGCTTCCCCGTCGGCGTGCTCGCCAACAACGGGATCCTGTTCTCCGAGGAGGCCGAGAAGGGCGCGCAGTTCATCCAGCTGTGCAACCGGACCGACACCCCGCTGCTGTTCGTGCAGAACATCACCGGCTTCATGGTGGGCTCCAAGGCCGAGCAGGGCGGCATCATCAAGAACGGCGCCAAGCTCATCAACGCGGTGTCGAACTCGGGGGTACCGCACCTGGTGCTCATGGTCGGCGCGAGCTACGGGGCGGGCAACTACGGCATGTCGGGCCGCGCGTACGACCCGCGCTTCGTGTTCTCGTGGCCGAACCACCGCATTGCGGTGATGGGCCCCAAGCAGCTGTCGGGGGTGATGGACATCGTGGCGCGCAACGCGGCGGCCGGACGTGGTGTCCCCCTCGACGAGGAGCAGCTCGCCGCGCAGGCCGAACTGCTCGAGGGCATGATCGAGGCCGAGTCGACCGCCCTGTTCGCGACCGGCCGGGTCTGGGACGACGGCATCATCCACCCGAACGACACCCGCACCGTGTTGGGCATCGCGCTGTCCGTCGTGCACGGCGCGCCGGTGCAGGGCAGCACCGAGTACGGCGTGTGGCGTCACTGATGGGCCAGCGCTGATGGGCGGCATCTCGCGAGTACTGATCGCGAACCGCGGTGAGATCGCGGTGCGCATCGCCCGGACCGCGACGCGCCTCGGGATCGAGACGGTCGGGGTGTACTCCGGGCCCGACGCGACGGCGCTGCACGTCGGCACGGTCGACCGCGCCGTCGCACTCGGCGGCGCGACACCCGCCACGTCGTACCTGCGCGCCGACGCCGTGTTGGCCGCGGCGCTCGACACCGGCTGCGACGCGGTGCACCCGGGCTACGGCTTCCTGGCCGAGAACGCCTCGTTCGCCCGCGCGGTCCTCGACGCCGGGTTGATCTGGGTGGGCCCGACCCCGGAGCAGATCGAGCTGCTCGGCGACAAGATCGCCGCGAAGGCCGCAGCGGTGCGCGCCGGTGTGCCCACCACCGAGGTCATCACCGTCGAGGGGTCCGTTCCGCCCGACGGCGTCACCTACCCGGCGCTGGTGAAGGCGGCAGCCGGCGGCGGTGGCCGGGGCATGCGCGTCGTGACCCGCGCCGAGGATCTGCCCAGCGCGCTCGACGCCGCCCGCCGGGAGGCACTCGCAGCCTTCGGTGACGACACCGTGTTCATCGAGCCGTTCATCGAACACGGTCGCCACGTCGAGGTCCAGGTGTTCGGCGACGTGCACGGCAACGTCGTCCACCTGGGCGACCGGGACTGCTCGATCCAGCGACGCAACCAGAAGGTGGTCGAGGAGGCGCCCGCACCCGCGCTGTCCGACGACGTGCGTGCCCGGCTGCGCGACGGCGCGGTCGCGCTGGCCCGTGAGGTCGGCTACGTGAACGCCGGCACCGTCGAGTTCCTGGTCGGCCCCGACGGCACCGTCACGTTCCTCGAGGTCAACACGCGTCTGCAGGTGGAACACCCCGTCACCGAGGCGGTGACGGGTCTCGACCTGGTCGAGTGGCAGCTGAGGGTCGCCGAGGGCGCACCGCTGCCGCTGGCACAGGACCAGGTGACCATCGACGGCCACGCGATCGAGGTCCGCCTGGTCGCCGAGGATCCCGCGAGCGGGTGGCTGCCCTCGACCGGGACCGTCGAGCGCTTCGCCGTGCCGGCCGCGTCGTCCGGCGACGGAGTGCGCTGCGACACCGGCGTCACCTCGGGCACCGAGGTGGGTGCCGAGTACGACTCGTTGCTCGCGAAGGTGATCGCCCATGGGTCGGATCGCCGCAACGCGGCGAGGGTGCTGGCGTCCGCGCTGCGCCGGTCATCGGTCGTCGGTCCACGGACGAACCTGGCGACGAGCGTCGCGATCCTCGACCACCCCGCCTTCGTCGACGGCACCCCCACCACCCGGTTCCTCGACGACCACCCCGAGGTGCTCGAGGCGCAGCTGCCCGACGGCGAGGATCGTGTCGCGTCGCTGGTCGCCGCGGTGCTCTCCGACGAGGCTGCAGCACGAGCCGCGGACCCGCACTGGGGTTTCGCCCCGTCGGGCTGGCGCAATCTGCGCGTGCAGGGTCAGCGCAGCGTCTGGGTCGACGAGCGCGGCGAGCACCACCACGCCGAAGTGCTCGCCGCGGAGGGATTCGTGACGGAAGCGTCCTTCACCGTGCTGCTCGGCGAGCCGCCCGCGGCGACCGAGGACGGCTCGCTCGGCCCCGACGAGCGGCGCGCGCTCCGCGTGCGGCGACTGCTGCCGCTCGACGCGACGACGACCCGGCTCGAGCTCGACGGCGTGGTGAGCACCTGGACCGTCGATCACCTCGACGGCTTGATCCTCACGTCCAGCGCCGCGGGCACCACGACGTGGCGGCCGCTGCCCCGCTTCGAGGACCACGACGCCGCCGCGATCGGTTCCGGGCCGGTGGCACCTCTCCCCGGCACGGTGGTGTCGGTGCACGTCGCAGCGGACGACACCGTCGCGGACGGTGACGTGCTGGTGGTGGTCGAGGCCATGAAGATGGAGCACACGGTGCGGGCCGCGACCGCCGGCCGGGTCACCGAGGTGCGCGTCGCCGCCGGCGATCGCGTCGAGGCCGGCGAGCTGCTCGTGGTCGTCGAGCCCGACGGCTGACGCCGCGCGGAGGCGCAGAGCCGTACGGGTACCATCGGCGCCGCCCTCGTGCGGGTCCGGACCCTTCCGGACCGGTGCAGGGCCACGGAAGGACCCGATGCCCACCGAGACCTGGATGCGACTGCCCGAGGCCCGACG
>JALYWI010000145.1 GCA_030852785.1 Actinomycetota bacterium | reverse complement strand
CGCCACGACCACAACGCCATGCCGCCCGCGTCGAAGACGACCGGCAACTACGTGAACTCGTCGCTCGCGAAGGTCGAGGCGCTCAAGGCCGGCTACGACGAGGGCATCATGCTCAACGGACAGGGCCTGGTCTCGGAGTGCACCGGCGAGAACATCTTCGTGTCGCGGGGCGGCGCGCTGCTCACGCCCCCGGGCTCGGCCGGTGCCCTCGAGGGCCTGACCCAGAACACGGTCATGGCCATCGCCGACGACCTCGACATCGAGTGCGTCGTCACCGACCTGACCCGTTCCGATCTGTACATCTGCGACGAGATGTTCGTCTGCGGCACCGCCGCCGAGGTCTCGGCGGTCAACTCCGTCGACGACCGCACCATCCCGTGCCCCGGCGAGTTCACGACCGCCATCGCGGCGGAGTACGCCAAGGTCGTCCGCGGCGAGGTGCCGCAGTACAAGGACTGGGTCGAGCTCGTCTGATGCCTGACTCGTTCGCGGCTCCCGAGGGCACGCCCTCCGCGGTCGAGATCTTCGACACGACGCTGCGCGACGGCGCCCAGTTCGAGGGCATCTCGCTCAGCGTCGAGGACAAGCTGCGCGTCGCCGAGCAGCTCGACTGGCTCGGCGTGCACTGGATCGAGGGCGGCTACCCGCAGGCGAACCCCAAGGACCAGGAGTTCTTCGAACGCGCCCGGACCGAGCTGCCGCTGTCGACCTCGACGCTGGTGGCGTTCGGGTCGACCCGCCGGCCGCTCGGTCGCAGCGACGACGATCCGACGCTGCGGGCGCTGGTCGAGGCCGGCACCTCGACGGTGTGCATCGTCGGCAAGACGTGGGACTTCCACGTGACCGAGGCGCTGCGCACGACCCTCGACGAGGGCGTCGCGATGGTGGGGGAGTCGGTCCGCTTCCTCAAGTCCGCGGGTCTCCGCGTGTTCTTCGACGCCGAGCACTTCTTCGACGGCTACAAGCGCAACGCCGAGTACGCGACCCGCGTGCTCGAGGCCGCCGCGACCGAGGGCGCCGACTGCCTGGTGCTGTGCGACACCAACGGCGGGTCGCTGCCCCACGAGGTGCAGCGGATCGCCGCCGAGGTCGTCACGTACTTCCGCGGTGTCCCGATCGGCATCCACACGCAGAACGACTCGGGCTGCGCGGTCGCGAACTCGGTCGCCGCGGTCGTCGGCGGCGTCACCCAGGTGCAGGGCACCGTCAACGGCTACGGCGAGCGGACCGGCAACGCCAACCTGATGACGGTGATCCCCGACCTCACGCTGAAGATGGGTGTCGCGACGCTGCCCGAGGGCCGCATCGAACGCCTCACCGCGGTGTCACGCCACATCTCCGAGCTGGTCAACCTGCCGCCGCACCCGGCCGACCCCTATGTCGGGTCCTCGGCGTTCGCACACAAGGGCGGGCTGCACACCTCGGCGCTCGGCCGGGCGGGTGGGGCGAGCTACGAGCACGTCGAACCGGAGGTCGTCGGCAACCGGACACGCGTGCTGGTCTCGGATCTGGGCGGGCGCGCCGGCATGGCGATGAAGGCCTCGGAGTTCGGCGTCGAGCTCGACGACCGTGCCGCCGGCGAGCTGTCGGAGCGCCTGAAGGTCCTGGAATCCCAGGGCTTCGTCTTCGAGGCCGCCGACGCCTCACTCGAGCTGCTGATGCGCCGCTCGACCGGCTGGGAGCAGGAGCTCTTCGCCGTCGAGGCGTACCGGGTGTCGTCGTACCACCGCGAAGGTTCGGCCACCGCGGACGGCGTGCTCGACCTGGCGACCGAGGCCACGGTGAAGATCTGGCTCGGCGAGGACCGCATCGCGTCGGTGGGTGAGGGCAACGGCCCCGTCAACGCCCTCGACGCGGCGCTGCGAGCGGCGCTGGGGCCGAAGTATCCGGAGATCGACCGGATCCACCTGGTCGACTTCAAGGTGCGTGTGCTCGACACCTCGGCCGACACACGGGCCGTCACACGGGTGTTGATCGACTCCTCGGACGGCGACGACACCTGGACCACGATCGGCGTGTCGCCGAACGTGATCGAGGCGTCGTGGATGGCGTTGATCGACGCGTTCGTGTTCGGTCTGACGCGCTCGACCTCCTGATCCGAGCGCGTCCCCTCGCCGGTCGCATCGGCGGTTCCGTCGACGGAGCGCCCCGCGGTACGGTGACCGCCATGGCCGCCCCGGAGTTCGTTCCCACGCCCGCCCGCCACGTCGCACGGTCCTACTCGTCGCCGCCGTGGCGCGCCGGCGGCTGGACGGCGGACCGTCCCGGCGAGCTGCGCGGCCTGCAGCCGGCGGGCGACCAGCTCGGGACCCCCGGTCCGGACCAGGGCTATGCGCTGACGCTCACCGAGCGATTCCGCGGCAAGCTCGCACTGAGCGCGGGCGAACACGAGGCCGATGCGCTCACCGCCGCCTCCGCGATCGCCATGAAGCGCTCGGCGCTGTTCGGGCGGGCACCCGTGATCCACGATGTGCGGGTGGGCCTGATCGTGTGGGGCTTCCTCGACGTCGGTGCGCCGGCCGAGCTGGTCGAGACCCGCAAGGAGTGGCTCAGCGAGATCCACCACACCGCGCACCACTACCCGCAGCTGCGGCGTGTCGTTGACGCGGTGCCGGATCGGGTGCTGCTCCAGCCGCACGGCGAGATCGCCGCGCAGCAGTCCGCCGACTGGCGATCGGTGCTCGACCTCTCGGCGGAGTGACGCACTCCTGAATCGTCCGTACAGACCAGGTAGCGCTGAGCCGAACCGAGGTTATACTCGTTGGTATGACTCATCGTGTCGGCCCCAAGGGCCAAGTGGTCATCCCGAAGGAGCTGCGGGACGAGCTCGGGATCGAGCCGGGCGACGAGGTCAGCTTCTGGCGGCACGACGATCATGTGGCGGTGCGCCCTGCGAGCCATCGGCGTCCCCTCCGGGGCCGCTTCGAAGGCACGCCGCTCGTCGAGGTCCTGACTGCAGAACGCGAGGCAGACCGTCGCCGAGACGCTGCACGATGACCGTCGTCCTCGATTCCTGGGCCGTGCTCAGGTACCTCGAGAACACCGATCCGGCAGCGACTCTCGTCGCCGACCTGCTCGACGACGACAAGCCCCTGATGTCCTGGATCAACCTGGGAGAGGCGCACCACGTCGTCCGCCGCGCTCGTGGCGAGGACGATGCGATCGAGACCGTGCGCGACCTTCGCGATCTGATCGACGTCCGTCTCCCGGACGAGCGCCTCGTCCTCGATGCGGCCCGCCTGAAGGCCGATCACCCGATGGCGTACGCCGATGCGTTCGGCGCGGCCCTTGCAGCCGCCGAGGATGCGACGCTCTGGACGGGCGATCCCGGACTGCTCCTGGAAGGGTCCCGGTGGCGGTGGCGAGATCTACGTCAGCACAGCTGAGTCGCCCACGCGCATCCGGCATCATGGGCTGTCTCGCTGCGGATCGCGCCCGTGTCCCGGCATTCTGGGACAGTCCGGTCGGCGCAGTCGCTGAAGGCGGTGTTGGCTGGTGTCAGGCGGGCCTCTGGCCCTATGCGGTGGGGGCCGCGCCGGGCTGAGTCGCGCGGTCACTCACGACGAAGATGATCCCGGCAACGAGTGCACCGGTGCCGGCCAGCAGCGAGACCGCCATCGCCGTCCACCAGGCCTCGTTCAGTTCCCCGCCGTCGAGGGTGGGAATCAGGGTGCCGATCACGATTCCGGCGATGCCGAGGGCGCACCAGGCGATGCCACCGCGCGGAGAACGACCGGCGGTGATCGGCCGGGTCTGGCGGACCCACCACAGCCCTGCACCGAGCGCTGCGACTGCGATCGGAGCGAGGGCGAGCGGCCCGGCGGCCAATGCAACTGCGGCTGCGAGTGTTGCACCTACAGCGAGGATCACGATTCGGTTCATTGGACACTCCCATCTCATTCGCGGCGCGGTTCGTGCCGCCTCGATCACTTCTCCGAGCATCAGGGGAAGCGCTGCAGTGCCGTCGAGGTGGCGGCGGTCGAGCATCAGCTGGGTCATAGCAGCGCCGTACTCGCGTCGGAACGTTGCGGGATAGGCGAGCAGCACCGACTTGTGAGCGAGGACTGCCAGCCGCCCCATCACGCGGGTCCCAGGTCGAGTCCGAGCTTGCGCATCTCCGCAGCGTCGATCAGCGCTGCGAGCCGATGATGTTCGGCGGCGCCGACACGGTGTCCGAGTTCCGTAAGCCGGTAGTACCGACGACGTTGGTCGTCGAGAGCAGGGTCAGGACGTTCCTCGGTCTCCTCGATCAGACCTTGATCCACCATCCTCTTGATGGATCCATACAACGTGCCCGAGCCCATGCGCACGACGCCGCCACTCACCTGGGCAACGTCGCGCATGATCGCATAGCCGTGCTTCTCGCCGTCGGCGAGCGCTACGACGATGTGCATCACCGACGCCGGCAACGGAAGGAACCCACTCGAATCGTCTTGTACAACCACACGGCAACTATGACGACCCACGACCCACTATGTCAATAGCCGACAGAGTGGACCTCCACCGCACGACGGCCGTGGCGTGAGACGTCATGCTCCCGGCGTTGCGGGGCACTACCGGTCGCGACGATCTGTCGCGTTCGTGGTCGATATTCGACCACAAACGCGACAGTTGACCCGCTCGGCCGGGCGACGGCCGGTCCGCGCAAACGGCTCCGCGGGCATGGCCGAAGTGCCGAACTGGGGCGCTCGGACCTGCCCCATTCACCCGGCGTTCGGCTTCAGCAAGCCGACCGTCGTCGACTGCAGCACTCAGGGCCAGATGAAGACGGGGGTGCCCAGGGGGATCGTGTCGGCGAGCATCGTGACGATGTCGTTGGGGATCCGGATGCACCCGTTCGACACGGATTGGCCGACGAGCTCGGGTCGGTTCGTGCCGTGCAGCGCGACCACGGGCACGCCGGTCGAGAACTCGTCCATGACCTCGCTGTAGCCGTCGGTCGCCAGGGCGATCGGACCGTAGGCACCCGCGGGGTTCGACTGCGGGACCAGGTCGGTGACGTAGAAGCGGCCGGTGGGCGTCGGCGTCGCCGAGGAACCGATGACGACAGGGGTGTCCGCGATGATCGCCGTGTCGTCGTAGGCCCGCAGCCGGTGTTCGCCGAGGTGGATCTCGATGCGGTGGGTGGTCGTCGAGATGTCGACCTCGGCGAGCGGCACCCAGCCCTCGGTGCCGTTCGGTCGCACGGGGAGCTGCACCTTGACCCAGTCACCACGGCGTTCGGTCACCGCCATGGTGAACGGCTGGTCGTCGGTGTAGGGGCCGGGGTTCGCGAACTCCCAGCCGTTCTCGATCGCGTAGCGGCCCTGGATCGGGTAGTCGATGCGTGGGAGTGCGTCGCGCGCCGGGACGGTGTCCTGGCTGGCGGGCGGCAACGGCGGTGTCTCGGTGGTGACGGACAACGGGGTCGTGGACCATCCCGCCGGTTCGACCGAGGTGACGGTGACCAGCGGGACCGTCGCCTTGGCCGTCGCGATCTCGAAGGTGCCGCCGGGCAGCGCCGGCACCGAGGTCGTGGTCGTCGTGGGCGCCGAGGTCGACGTCGTCGACCGGGCCGGTTCGGCCGGCGCGTCGCCACCGCCGAAGGCGACCACACCCACGATCACCGCGACGACCGCCGCGACCGCCGCGGCGATCAGGGCGTTGCGCGGACTGCGAGCCGGGGCGGGGGTGTCGTTCGGCGGCGCGACTGCCGGGTCGACCGACGGACCGCCTGCCGCGCCGACGGTCTCGCCGGAGCTGGCGTCGACCGGCTCGGACGGCGTCGCAGTGCCCTCAGGGCCCGGTGTCGGCCCGTTGACGGGCTCGTTCGGGACGTCGTTCACCCTGGCTCCTGCCATGTCGCCCGCCTGTGCATCCGCACGAGGATACGGGCCCGGAGGCCGGTTCGTGGAGCAGTACCCTGAGAGGGTGACCGCTCCTGTACGTGTTCGTTTCGCGCCCTCCCCGACGGGCTACCTGCACCTGGGCAGCGCCCGTGCCGCGCTGTTCAACTGGCTCGCCGCCCGCCACGCCGATGGCTCCTTCCTGCTGCGCATCGAGGACACCGACCTGGATCGGTCGAAGCCGGAGCTCATCGAGGTCATCTACGAGGGCCTCGAGTGGTTGGGCCTCACCTGGGACGAGGAGCCCGTGCGCCAGTCGACGCGCAACGAGGCCCACCAGGAGGCCGTCGATGCGCTGCTCGCCGCCGGGGACGCCTACTGGTCGGACCCCGTCGCCGAGGCCGACCGGGCCGCGGTGGGCGGCCGGGCATATGACCCCGCCGACCGCGAGCGAGACCTCGGCCCCGGTGAGGGCCGCGCGGTCCGCTTCAAGGTGCCCGAGGACGGGGCGACCGGCTGGAACGACCTGATCCGCGGCGAGATCACCGTCGAGCACGCCAACATCGAGGACTTCGTGATCCGTCGAGCGGACGGGTCACCGACCTTCTTCCTGGCCAACGCGAGCGATGACGCGTTCATGGGCATCACCCACGTCATCCGCGGCGAGGACCTGATCAACGTCACGCCGAAGTACCTGTTGCTGCGCCGTGCGATGGGCATCGCCGGCCCGGATCCCGAGTTCGCCCACATGCCGCTGATCGTCAACGAGCAGCGCAAGAAGCTCTCGAAGCGCCGCGACGACGTGTCGCTCACCGACTACCGCGACCGCGGCATCCTCGCGTCGGCGATGGTGAACTACCTGTCGCTGCTGGGCTGGGGCCCCGCCGACGGTGACGAGGTGAACCTGCATCCGCTCGATCCGGTGACCGGGTTCGCCCCCCAGTTCGAGATCTCGTCGGTCAGCTCGTCGCCTGCCTTCTTCGACGTGAAGAAGCTGCTCTTCATCAACGGCGAGCACCTGCGGGCGTTGCCGCCCGAGGAGTTCGAGGCCGCTGCGGAGCCGTTCCTCGCCACGGCGACGTGGTCCGACCGCTTCGAGTCGGACCCAGCGAACCGCGAGCGGTTCCGGCAGCTCCTGCCCGAGGTCCAGACCCGCGTCGAGACGCTGTCGGACGTACCGGGTTACGTCGACTTCGTGTTCCTCGAGGCGCCCGAGTTCGACGAGAAGTCCTGGAACAAGGCGATGTCGGCCGACGCGCCGGGCTGGCTCGATGCGGTGATCACCGGCGTCGAGCAGTGGGACTGGACCGCGGAGGCGCTGCACGAGTCGTTCATGGCGCTCGCGGAGTCGCTCGAGGCGAACCGCCGCAAGTTCCAGGCGCCGGTGCGCGTGGCGCTGACGGGTCGCAGCGTGGGCCCGCCGCTGTTCGAATCGATGCAGGTGATGGGACGCGACCAGGTGCTGCAGCGGCTGCGCACGGCCAGGGAGCTCGTCGCGAACGGGGGACCGACCTTCGCGGCGGTGGGGGAGCCGACGGGGTCGGGTGGCTGACCGAACCTCGCTCCCTCGTTGGATCTTCCGGGTCGTCGGCGTCGGTGCGGTACTCGCACTGGTGTACCTCGCCGTGATCGCCGTGCAGGTCGTCAGCGCGTCCAGGCTCGACCAACGTGAGCAGGTCGACGCGATCGTCGTGCTCGGTGCCGCGCAGTACGACGGCACACCGTCGCCTGCGCTGCAGCGTCGCCTCGATCGCGCGCTCGAGCTCTACCGGGACGGGCTCGCGGACGAGATCGTCCTGACCGGCTCGAAGCAACCCGCCGACCGGTTCACCGAGGCGTTCTCGGGCTTCCGCTACCTGGTCGGCCAGGGTGTGCCCGAGGACGATCTCCGGATCGTGGACGACGGAGCCAGCACCTACGAGTCGCTCGCCGCGGCACGTCGGGTGCTGCGGGGCGAGGGGGCCGACCGGGTGCTCCTGGTCTCGGACAGCTACCACAACCGCCGGCTCCAGGGGATCGCACGGGAGCTGGGCATGGAGCCGTACGTCGCTCCGACCGACGGCTCGCCGACGGTCGGCCAGATCATCGGCGAGAC
>JALYWI010000097.1 GCA_030852785.1 Actinomycetota bacterium | reverse complement strand
CGGGTGAGTTGGCGCGGTTGACCGCGGCGTTGCAGTCGTCGATATGGCCGTTCCGCACCAGCAGTGGTGCGCAGTTGTCGCCGAGACGGGCTCGGGCGTTGCTCAACGACGCTGGGGTGCGGGCCGTCTTCGAGTTGATCAACACCGCCACCGGTGAGTCCACCACGGTGGATCTGGGTGCTCATGACCGGGTCCCGAACCGGGCGTTGCGCCGCGCGGTGATGCGCCGTGACCGGGGCAGCTGCAGGTTCCCGGGGTGCACGCGGCGGCATCGGTTGCATGTGCATCACATCGTGTGGTGGGAACACGGCGGGCTGACGGTGTTGGAGAACCTGCTGTTGTTGTGTCCGAAGCATCACCATGCGATCCATGACCGGCGCTGGGAACTGACCGGCACCGCGTCGGATCACACGTTCCGCCGCCCAGACGGCGTGATCGTGGATCCGGCGGCTGCCCGGTTGTGCGGTGAGACCGCCGAGCTCGTCGAACGCCACCGTCGCCACGGCCTCGACATCGCCGCGGACGGTGCGGGCTCGTTGTGGAGTGGTGACCGGATCGACTGGGACTGCTTCGACGCCGCGTTCCTCAACGGCCGACTCGCCCACGACCCCGCCACAGCCGACGGCGCCAACCCCACCGGGCTGCTCGCAACCGAACCGAGCCCGAATTGAGACCGGCTGACGCCGCCCGGAGCGGGGCTCAGATGGCGCGCTCGCCGTTGGCGGCCTTGCTGACGATCGTGGCGATGCGCTGCGCTTTGGTCGTGTCGCGAGCAGCGCTGACGACCTGCCAGAGCATCTGCTTCCTGGCGCTCGGCGGGAACGAGTCCCAGTGCTCGCGCGCCGCCGGCACCGCATCGAGCGCCGTGGCGAGCGCGTCGGGCTCGATCAGATCCTCGACCGGATCGAAGATCGTCCAGTACCCGTTCTGCTGGGCGGCCTCGACGGCCCGGCGCCCGGCGTCGGTCATCAGCCCCGCCGCCTCCATGTCGGCGACCCGCTGGCGGTTCAGTCGTGTCCACGAGCTCTTCGCCTTGCGCGGCGTCATCAGCTGCAGGCGACGTTCGTCATCGAGGTTCGTCGTGGTCGAATCGATCCAACCGACGCAGAGCACCTCCTCGACGGCGTCCGGGTACGGGCACAGCGGGCGGCCCGTGACCGGTCGCCACGAGCACAGCCAGACACCACGCTCCCGGTCGTGGTTGGCGAGCAGCCATGCACGCCACGCTGCTCGGGACTCGGCATGGAAGATCGGGAAGTCGAACTTCCACGTCGCCGGATGCTCGGACGCCGTCGGCGGAACGGGCGGCACGAGTGGCACCGGCGGAACTGGCGGGACCGGCGGCTCTTGCGGCTCTTGCGGCTCTGGTGGGACCGGCGACACGGCTCAGCGTTGCACGAGCGCAGCGGCGAGCTCGCGCCACTGCTCGACCGGAAGATCCGTGGGCTGGTCGGACAGCACCTGCACGCACACGTGGTCGGCGCCGGCGGCGCGGTGCTCATCGATCCGAGCGAGGATCGCGGCGTCGTCACCCCAGGCGACCAACGCGTCGACCAGTCGGTCGCTGCCACCATCGGCGATGTCGTCGTCGGTGAAGCCGAACCGCTTCCAGTTGTTCGCGTAGTTCGGCAGTGCGAGGTACCCGGCCAGGTGCGCTCGGGCGAGCTCCCGCGCACGGGTCGCGTCGGTCGACAGCACCACCGCCTGTTCGGGGGCGACGAGCCGGTCCGGGCCGACGGCCTCGCGGGCCACCGCCGTGTGCTCCGGGGTGACCAGGTAGGGATGCACCCCGGCGGTGCGATCCCGTGCCAGCTCGAGCATCTTGGGGCCGAGCGCGGCGAGCACCCGGTCCCGCGGCGCGAGCGGGGTGGGCGCAGCGTCGAGCCCGTCGAGGTACTCCCGCATTCGCGTGAGGGGCTTGCGGTACTTCCCCGCCTCGGCCATGTCGATCAGCGGTTGGTGGCTCACGCCGATCCCGACCAGGAACCGGTCGCCGTGCTCCTGCGTCAGCACTGCGTGCTGCGCGGCGGTCTCGTCCGGCTCGTGCATCCAGAGGTTCAGGATGCCGGTGGCGATCGTCAGCGTCGTCGTCGTGGTGAGCAGGTTGCGCACCGCCGCGAACACGTCGCCGCCGACGTCGGGGATCCACAGTGCGGTGTAGCCGAGCTCGTCGAGCTCGGCCGCCGCCTCGGCGGATGCCGCCCGGTCGCCATAGCGGAGTCCTGCGCTCCAGAGCCCGATGCCGGTGAGTCGCTGAGTCATCTCCGGAGTATTGCCGCTCTCCGCCGGACCTTGTCGTCCCCACCCCACGACATGGAGTCGGCGACTCAGGAGTCGGGTGCCGCCTCGACCACGGCGAGCAGCTGCTTGAGCGCGACCTTGTCGCCCACACGGACCGGCAGCTGTGCGAGCACCCCGGCCAGGGGAGCGGTCAGGGTGTGCTCCATCTTCATCGCCTCGACGACCACGATGGCCTGGTCCGCATCGACCTCGTCACCGGTCGCGGCGAGCACTGCGGTGACGGTGCCGGGCATGGGACTGAGGACGGCACCGTCGCTCGCCGCGGCGGACGCACCGCTGCCGTGGTCGCGGTCCGTCGGCGTGGCGCACCACGCGTCGCCCCCTCGGCCGAGCCAGAGGGCGTCGGTGTCGGGGTCGACCGCGACGCGGAACCGGTGGCGGGCACCATCGGCGCCGCCCGCATCGCCAGAACGAGCAGCACCACCAGAACCGTCGGCACCACCGGCACCGTCGGCACCGACCAGCTCGACCGAGCCGTCGCGCCATCTCGCCGACCAGCGTCCGATCGAGCCGTCCGCTCGTCGCACCTCGAACGGCCCGCCGAGTCGACCACCGCGCACCGACAGCTCGACGTCGTCATCATCGAGCGACTCGTGCGATGTCGTCCAGGCGTCGTCGCCGACACGCCAGCCGCCCTGCAGCTGCCAGGGGTCGGCCACGCCGCCGTCACCGCGCCCGGGCACCGGCAGCCGCAACAGCGAGCGGGTGATCGCCGCGGCGGCGAGCACCTCGTCGGGCGACGGGGCCGCGCCCAGGGCATCGAGCTCGCGCTCGACCAGCTCGGTGTCGAGCGTCGCGTCGACCACTGCGGGGTGAGCGAGCAGCCGTCGCAGGAAGCCGGTGTTGGTCCGCACGCCGAGCACCGTGGTGTCGGCCAGTGCGCCGTCGAGGCGGGCGAGCGCCGTGGCACGGTCGGGCCCCCAGGCGATCACCTTGGACAGCATCGGGTCGTAGGTCGATCCGACGACCGTGCCGTCCCGGAGCGACGAGTCGACGCGCACGCCGACGCCGCTCGGCTCGTGCAGCGCGAGCACGGGTCCCGACGACGGCAGGAACCCGTGGTCGGGATCCTCGGCGTAGACGCGTGCCTCGACCGCATGACCGGTCGGGGCGAGCTCGGCCTGGGTGAAGGGCAGCGGCTCTCCCGCAGCGGTGCGGATCTGCAGCTCGACCAGGTCGACGCCCCACACCATCTCGGTGACCGGGTGCTCGACCTGCAACCGGGTGTTCATCTCCATGAAGAAGAACTCCTCGGGCCGATCCGCGGAGACGATGAACTCGATCGTGCCGGCGTTCCGGTACCCGCACGCCTTGGCCGCGGCCACGGCCTGCTCGGCCATCGCAGCGCGCTGCGCGTCGTCGAGCAACGGCGAGGGTGCCTCCTCGACGATCTTCTGGTGGCGTCGCTGCAGGCTGCACTCGCGTTCGCCGAAGGCGACCACCGAGCCGTGGGCGTCGGCGAACACCTGCACCTCGATGTGGCGCGGCCGCTGCACGAACCGTTCGATGAACAGGGTGTCGTCGCCGAACGCTCCGGCCGCCTCGCGCCGGGCCGCCGCCGCTTCGGCGAGCAGGTCCTCGGAGCGGTGCACCAGGCGCATGCCCTTGCCGCCGCCACCGGCCGACGGCTTGAGCAGGACCGGGAAGCCGATCTGCTCGGCGGCGTCGGCCAGATCCTCGTCGCTCAGCCCCGGCTCGGCACGGCCCGGCACCACCGGCACACCCGCGGCCGACACGGTCGTCTTCGCCCGGATCTTGTCGCCCATGAGGTCGATCGCCTCGGCCGGCGGACCGATGAACACGAGCCCCGCGTCGGCCACCGCGCGGGCGAACGCCGCGTTCTCGGACAGGAAGCCGTACCCCGGATGGATGGCCTGGGCGCCCGTGCGCCGTGCTGCCTCGAGGATCGCGTCGGAGTCGAGGTAGCTGAGCGCCGGGGCCTCGGGACCGATCCGGACGGCCTCGTCGGCAGCCCGCACGTGACGGGCATCGGCATCGGCGTCGCTGTACACGGCGACCGATCGGATGCCGAGGTCGCGCAGCGTCGAGATGATCCGCACGGCGATCTCGCCGCGGTTCGCGACCAGCACGCGGTCGAACAGGCCGCGACTCGAGGGGTGGGGGACCGACATGTGGCTCACATCCGGAAGACGCCGTAGCCGACGTCGTCGAGGGGCGCGCCCGAAGCGGCGCCGAGGGCGAGTCCGACCACGTCGCGGGTGTCGGCAGGGTCGATGACCCCGTCGTCCCACAGGCGGGCGGTGGAGTAGTAGGGGTGGCCCTGAGCCTCGTACTGGTCGCGGATCGGCGCCTTGAACGCCTCCTCCTCGGTGACGGGCCAGTCCTCTCCGCGGGCCTCGAGCTGGTCCCGGCGCACCGTCGCGAGCACCGACGCCGCCTGCTCACCGCCCATCACCGAGATGCGGGCGTTCGGCCACATCCACAGGAACCGTGGCGAGTAGGCCCGGCCGCACATCGAGTAGTTGCCCGCCCCGAACGAGCCGCCGATGACGACGGTGAACTTCGGGACCCGCGCACACGCCACGGCCATGACCATCTTGGCGCCGTGCTTCGCGATGCCGCCCGCCTCGTAGTCACGGCCGACCATGAAGCCCGTGATGTTCTGCAGGAACAGCAGCGGGATCCGACGCTGGTCGCACAGCTCGATGAAGTGGGCGCCCTTCACCGCGGACTCCGAGAACAGCACGCCGTTGTTGGCGATGATGCCGACCGGGTGCCCCCAGATGTGGGCGAAGCCGGTCACCAGCGTCTCGCCGTAACCGGCCTTGAACTCGGTGAAGCGGCTGCCGTCGACGACGCGGCCGATGACCTCTCGCACGTCGTAGGGCGTGCGGGCGTCCGCCGGCACGACGCCGTACAGCTCGCCGGGGTCGAGTCGTGGGGGCTCGGGCTCGACGACGTCCCACGGCGGGGCGTCGGCGTGGGGCAACGTCGCAGCGATCGACCGGACGATCTCGAGTGCGTGGTGGTCGTTCTCGGCCAGGTGGTCCACGACACCCGACACCGTCGAGTGCAGCACGCCGCCGCCCAGGTCCTCGGCGCTGACGACCTCGCCCGTCGCCGCCTTCACCAGCGGCGGTCCACCCAGGAAGATCGTGCCCTGGTTCCGCACGATGACGGCCTCGTCGCTCATCGCCGGCACGTACGCGCCGCCCGCGGTGCACGACCCCATGACCGAGGCGATCTGCGGGATGCCCGCGGCCGACATCCGGGCCTGGTTGTAGAAGATGCGGCCGAAGTGCTCACGATCGGGGAACACGTCGTCCTGGGCCGGCAGGAACGCGCCGCCGGAGTCGACCAGGTAGACGCACGGCAGACGGTTCTGGAGCGCGACCTCTTGCGCCCGCAGGTGCTTCTTGACGGTGACCGGGTGGTACGTGCCGCCCTTGACCGTGGCGTCGTTCGCGACGATGACGCAGCGGCGTCCGCTCACCCGGCCGATGCCGGTGATGATGCCGGCGCCGGGCACCTCGCCGCCGTACATGCCGTGCGCGGCGAGTGGCGACAGCTCCAGGAACGGCGTGCCGGGATCGACGAGGGCGTCGACGCGTGCACGGGGCAGCAGCTTGCCGCGTGAGGCGTGCCGAACGCGAGCCGCCTCGGGTCCGCCCAGCGCGGCGCGGTCGAGCTCGCCGCGCAGGTCGGCGACCAGATCGTCGAGCGCGGCGCGGTTCGCGGCGAAGGCGTCCGATCCCGTGTCGGTCGTGGTGCGGAGTACCGGTGCGGTCACGGGCAGCACCCTAGCGACCAGCCCGGGCGTACCATCGCCCCCGATGTGGACCGAAGGACGGCACGCCGGCGTACGGAACACCGTACGGATCACCGGACGGAACGATGGACGGTGCGGACATGATCGGTGACGTGTTGTGGGAGCCGGGGCCCGATGCCCTGACCACGACGAACATCGGCAGGTTCATGTCGTGGCTCGAGGAGCACCGCGGGCTGCGCGTCCAGGACTACGAGTCGCTGCGGGCCTGGTCGGTCACCGATGTCGAAGGGTTCTGGTCGGCCGCCTGGGAGTTCCTCGGCGTCCGATCCCTGCGTGACCCGGCGGACCCGCCGTACGACTCGGTGCTGTCGTCGCACGACATGCCGGGTGCGGCCTGGTTCGACGGCGCGCGGTTGAACTACGCGGACCATGCGCTGCGCTGGACGGGCAGCGAGGACGCGGTCGTCGCGTGGTCCCAGACCCGCGACGTCGTGACGCTGGACC
>JALYWI010000088.1 GCA_030852785.1 Actinomycetota bacterium | reverse complement strand
GCCGTCGAGGGCTCGGCCTCCGCGGTGGCGGACGCACAGAACGCGACGGGCCCCGCCACCGGCACGGCCCAGGGCTCCACCACGTCGTCACCAGCCGCACCGGCGGTCACCGCGCCGGCCGTTCCAGCGCGGAGCGACGCTGCCGCGGCCACCCCGGCCGCTGCCGCGGACACACCGGATCCTGCGCCCACCTCACGCGGTGTCGAGCTCGCCGAGCTCGGCGCCCGGCTCGGCGCGTCGCTGCGCCGCAACGAGCGGACCCAGACCCTCACCATCCAGCTGCACCCCGCCGAGCTGGGAGCGATCACCGTCGAGGCACGTCTCGTCGACGGCGTGACCCACCTGCACCTGTCGGCCGACTCCTCGTCGACCGGCGACCGGCTGGCGTCGTCGATGGCCGAGCTGCGCCACCAGCTCGCACGAGCGGGTGTCGACCTGGGCGACCTCGACCTCGGCGACCGACGCCAGCACTCCGCCGACGACACCTCGGCGGCGACGGACCGATCCCGCGCCCTCGACGGCGCGGCACGTCGCGCCGCGGCGGCCGCCGACGGTCCTTCGACCGACCGCGCATCGACCCACCGACCCTCCATCCACCGCGGCGGTCTCGTCGCGATCGACCTCTGAGGAGCATCGCCATGCCCACGCCCGTCGGACAGGGAAGTCCCGTCGTCCCCACTCCCGCCGCCACCCAGAGCGCGCCCAACGACCAGCTGGGCAAGGACGCGTTCCTCAAGCTCCTGGTCGCGCAGCTGCGCTACCAGGACCCGCTCGCCCCCTCGGACCCCGGTGACTTCATGGCGCAGACCGCGCAGTTCACCACGGTCGAGAAGCTCGACCTGCTGACCCAACAGGGCGAGACCACCAACCGCGCGCTCGGGCTGTCCGCCGCCAGCGGTCTGATCGGCCGCAACGTGAGCTGGATCGGTGAGGACGGCGAGACGCTGACCGCCCGGGTGAACGCGGCGACCTCGTCCATCGACGGCGTCCAGCTGAGCGTCGACGGCAAGAAGATCCCACTGGAGGCGGTCACCGGCATCAGTTGAACCACGCGTCACCTCCATCCGCCGCGCACTCGACGACCACCGACCACCGACCACCGACCCACCAGTCCCTTCAGCTCTCCCGACCAGTCGCTCTCCCCGAACCCCAGGAGCCCTCCCATGATCCGATCCATGTACTCCGCCGTCTCCGGCCTCAGGAACCACCAGACGATGATGGACGTCGTCGGCAACAACATCGCGAACGTCAACACCTCCGGCTTCAAGTCCTCGACCACCGTGTTCCAGGACGTGCTCAGCCAGACGCTGCGCGGCGCCGGTGCCGCCGGCGCCAACACCGGTGGCACCAACCCCGCCCAGGTCGGCCTCGGCTCCCGCGTCGCGGGCACCACGACCAACTTCTCCCAGGGTGCACTGCAGCTGACGGGCCGATCGACGGACCTCGCCATCCAGGGCGACGGGTTCTTCGTCGTGAACCAGGGTGGCCAGCAGCTCTACACGCGCGCCGGCTCGTTCTCCCCGGATGCGCTCGGCCGCCTCGTCACCCAGACCGGCGCCATGCTGCAGGGCTGGCAGGCCGACGCCGCCGGCAACGTCAACTCCAACGGTGCCGTCGGTGACATCGTGATCCCGGTCGGCGACATCATCGCCCCGGTGCGCACCACGTCGGTCGAGCTGGGCGGCAACCTGCCCGCAGACGCCGAGATCGGCGCATCGATCGCGAACTCCATCGAGGTCTACGACGGTCAGGGCAACCCCGTCACGCTGCGCTTCGAGTTCACCAAGACCGCCGCCAACGCATGGAGCGCCGAATACCGCTTCGTCGACGCCGGCGGCGTGCTCCAGCCGACTCCGCCCGCCGCGGGCAACGCCGTGACCAACGGTGCGTTGACCTTCGGTGCCGATGGCGAGCTGACCTCGGGCTACGGGCTCACGATCGCCGGCGGCACCGTGCCGGGCTTCGCCGGCGGTGAGGACATCGCGATCTCGCTCGGCGATGCCGGCGCTCCGAACCGGCTCTCGCAGTTCGGCACCCTGTCGTCGGTCGCGGCGATCGGCCAGGACGGCTCGGCGGCAGGTTCGCTGCAGAGCTTCACCATCGGCCAGGACGGCCTGATCGTCGGTTCGTACACCAACGGTGGCAACCGTGTGATCGGCCAGGTCGCCCTCGCGTCGTTCAACAACCCCGAGGGCCTCGAGAAGACCGGCGGCTCGAACTACCGGCCGTCGATCAACTCCGGTCTGGCGCAGCTCGGCGTCGCCGGTCAGGGCGGCCGCGGCCTGCTCGCTGCGGGCACGATCGAGATGTCGAACGTGGACCTGGCCGCGGAGTTCACCAACCTGATCGTCGCCCAGCGAGGGTTCCAGGCGAACTCCCGTGTGGTCACGACCTCGGACGAGCTGCTCCAGGAGCTCGTGAACATCAAGCGCTGAGTCGTCGGACTCGCGCGGAATCTGATCCGTTCGGCCCCTCTCCGGATCCTCAGCGGAGAGGGGCTCGGACCGATTGACCCCCGGGCGGCATGAGGCCACCCCGGTGACGAAGACGCACGGAGGCGTGTCGTGATCCTTTTGACGCGACTGAACGGAACCCAGCTCGGCATCAACGCCGATCTGATCGAACGTGTCGAGTCCAGCGGCGACACCGTCGTGTCGCTGATCGACTCCACGAAGTACGTCGTGGCGGAATCGCCCGCGGATGTCGTCGAACGCATCGTCGAGTTCCGCGGCCGCGTGCTGGCCGAGGCCGACCGCGTGCTCATCGAGGACGGTCGCACCCGTGCCGGGCTGCGCCTGGTCGTCGAACAGGAACCCGATCCGTCGGGCGACGCCGGCGATGCCGCGGGGCGTTCGGCTCGGCCGTCCGCCGCCCCCATCACGCCCATCACTCCCGGACGGAGCTGACCCATGGACCCAGCAACACTCATCGGGCTGCTGCTCGTCCTCGTCGGCGTGTTCATCGGCTCGCTCATCAAGGGGGTCTCGCCGGTCGCGTTCTTCGCGGTGCCGGCCGCGTTCCTGATCGTGTTCCTGCCCACCTTCGGCGCTGCGTTCCTCGGTTCGACGATGGACGACATCCGCAGCTTCCCGAAGCTGCTCAAGAAGTTCCTCGGCAAGGCCCCCCGGCACGACGCGGACGAGCTGATCGGCCAGATCGTCGGGCTCGGCGAACGTGCCCGCCGCGACGGACTCCTGGCGCTCGAGGACGAGGTGTCGGCGCTCGACGAGCCGTTCCTCAAGCGGGGACTGCAGATGGCGATCGACGGCGCGGACCCCGAGACGGTCGAGGAGATCATGGACACCGAGATCCGGGCCATGCAGTCACGGCATCGGCAGGGCGCCAAGCTCGTGTCGTCGATGGGCGTGTACGCCCCGACGTTCGGCATCATCGGCGCCGTCGTCGGCCTGATCGTCACCCTCGGCAAGCTCGACAACCCCGAGGAGCTCGGGCACGGCATCGCCGCGGCGTTCATCGCCACGTTCTGGGGTGTGTTCCTGGCCAACGGCGTGTTCCTGCCGTGGTCGGCGAAGCTCGTCCGCATCTCCTCCGAAGAGGTCGCCCACAAGCGCCTGATCGTCGAGGGCGTGCTCGCCATCCAGTCGGGCTTCAACCCGCGCATGCTCGACGACCTGATGCGCAGCCACCTACCGCCCGCGGTCCGGGCGGATCCGGCCTCGGAGAAGAAGAGTGCGTAGGAGGAGCGCGCACCTCGACGACGACGAGGAGCACGTCAACCACGAGGCGTGGGTGATCCCGTACGCCGACATGCTGACGCTGCTCATGGGGCTGTTCCTGGTGCTGTGGGCCATCGGCAACCAGGACCTGGCCCGCATGAAGGAGTTCGCGCAGGGCTTCTCGTCGCAGATGGGCCTGAGCCAGCCCGTCGACGGCGGCGGGGGAGTGCTCGCCGACGGCGTCGCCGCCAGTCCGACGACGACCACGATGGTGCTCGGCGCCGGTGAGCTCACCGAGGCGCGCGCTGCACTCGAACGGGAGAACCTGGCGGAGTCGGCCCGACGGACCGAGCTCGACCAGCTGACCGCCGCCGAAGTGGTCATCAAGGAGCGCGCCGCCCAGGCCGGCTTCGGCGACGCCGTCACCTTCCGACGAGAGGACCGCGGGCTCGTGGTCAGCATCGTCAGCGACGACGTGCTGTTCGCCGCGGGCGCCGCCGACCTGCGCCAGGACGGCTCCGCAGCCCTCGACGCGCTCGCCGCCGCGCTCGTCGCGCTGCCCAACCGCATCTCGATCGAGGGCCACACCGACGACGTGCCGATCTCGAGCGGTCGATTCCCCTCGAACTGGGAGCTGTCGACGTCGAGGGCATCGGTCGTGCTGCGCTACCTGGTCGACCGCCACGGCATGGATCCTGCCCGCCTGGTCGCCGGCGGCTACGCCGAACAGCGCCCGCTCGAGACCAACGCCACCCCAGAGGGCCGGGCACGCAACCGTCGGGTCGACATCGCCGTGCTCTCCGCCACCGCAGCAGCGCCGGCCGGCGCAGTTTCGGCCGCCACAGATCCGTCCAGCACGGATCCGTCCAGCACAGACCCGTCCGGCACGAGCGAGGAGGCACGGCCATGACCACCACCGACACACCCGTCGAGTCGACCGACGTCGTCGACGTGGGGCCGGCCCCACCGGCGAAGAAGCGGTCGAACCTGATCCCCGCGCTCATCCTGGCGGTCGGGCTGCTCGGCGCCGGGTTCATGGTGAGCACGGCGATGAAGGGCGGCGACACGACCGACGAGGCCGCCGCCGCGGAGATCGTCCCGGGCGAGATCGTGCAGCTCGAACCGATGACGCTGAACCTCACCGACGGCCGCTACCTGCGCCTCGGCCTGGCCGTCGAGCTGGTTGACGGCGTCCCCGGCTCCGAGTGGGTCGAGCACGGCGGGTCCAGTCGCTACATGGATCTGATCATCGATCGGGTCGGTGAGCGCAGCGGCGAGGAGATCGTCGGACCGGGCGGTCGAGAGGAGCTCAAGGAGCTGCTGCGCGACGGCGGCGCCGAGCTCTTCGCCGAGGAGTTCTCCGAGATCTACGTGACGGAGTTCATCGTGCAGTGATCGGCGATACGCCGCGCCCGAAGAAATCTGGCACCAACTCTCATCCGGTCGCGCCCGGATCCGACCCACCTGTGTGCCACAGCAGCGGACCATGTTCCGGTCGTCCCGAGAGTCCTCGACGGTCGAACGACGCGCGCACACGCGCTCGTTCGACTTCCGTCGTCCGAACAAGCTGAACCGGGACCACCTCCGCAACCTGCAGATCATCCACGAGACGTTCTCGGGCCAGTTCTCGACGATGCTCTCGTCGAGCCTCCGCTCGGTGTGCGTCATGACCGTCGAGTCGATCGAGGAGCTCAGCTACGACGAGTACGTGCGGGACGTCCCGATCCCGTCGCACATGTCGATCCTCTCGCTCGAGCCCCTCAAGGGCAACGGCATCCTGCAGCTCGAGATCGCCGGCGCCCTGAACATCGTCGAATTGATGCTCGGCGGACGTGGCGGCGCGTCGGTGCCGTTGCGCCCCCTGTCCGAGATCGAGTCGAGCCTGATCCGGATGATCACCGACCGCGGGCTCAAGGAGCTGTCGTACGCGTTCGAGAACGTGGCCAGGGTGGAGCCGACCGTCGTGGCCACCGAGTCGAACCCGCAGTTCGTGCAGCTCGCGTCGCCGTCGGACATGGTCGTCGTCGTGTCGTTCGGACTGCGCATCGCGGACACCGCCACGCGCCTGTCGCTGTGCTACCCGTACGCCGTGCTCGAGCCGCTGCTCGGCGGCATCGTCGACCAGTCGGATCGCGGCGGCGACCCGGCCGCGGCGGCGCTGGCGACCGAACGCGTGGCCGGGCGGATCAACGACGCACCGGTCGAGGTGTCGGTCGTGTTCCAGCCGACCTCGATGCGCAGCCAGGACATCCTCGCGCTGCGCGTCGGCGACGTCCTGACCCTCGAACACCCCGCCGATGCGTTGCTGACCGCGACCGTCGACGACGTCCCACTGTTCGCCGTGCGGCCCGCACGAAAGGGCAAGCGAGTCGCTGCCCAAGTGGTCGCACCCATCCGATGACTCGACCCGGAGATCCGATGACACCCACCACCCAGGCCCCCGGCACCATCGACCAGGATGCACCGGACCGACTCCCGCTGGACGCGGTGATCGCCCACGGTGACGACATGACCCGCTCCGTCGCAGGGGCGCTGTCCGCCCTCGCCGCGGACGTCGAGCTCGAGCTCGGCCCGACCGAGATCCAGGACGGTCCGTCCGACCTGGCACCCGCCGGCGCCACGCACGGTGTGATGGTCTCCCTCGGTGGTGGCACGGTCGTCCAGGTCGCGGTCATCCTCGACGACGTCCTGCGGTCACGCCTCGCGACCTCGCAGCCGGCTCCGGCCGAGGACGATCCCGCTGCGCCGCCGGTGTGGCTCGGCGCGGTCTCGAACACGATCGACGGCTGGGCCCGCGGACAGGGCTCCATCGTCAGCGGTGCGCTGCCCATCGAACGCGCCGCCGAGCTCGACCACCTGCTCGTGATCGACGGTGGCCTCGTCCTGGTCGCCGCCGGGCTGTTCCACGAGGGACGCCACGCCGGCACCGTCGCCATGGTCGCCCGTGCCTCCGACGTCGACGATGCACCCGGCACCCCGACGTCGGACCGTTCGCTCGACGCCACCGGCGGGAGCCCCGCGGACCAGGGGATCGAGGCCGCGATGGGTTCCGCCGCGAAGCTCGCCGCCCCCGTCGCCGACGACCTGGACCCGAACGCCGGCTCGGAGCCGTCGCGGGCCGCCGCCCTGCGTGCGTTGGCCGACGTCGAGATGCTGGTGACCGTCGAACTGGGCCGGACCCGCATGAACGTCGCCGACCTGCTCGAGCTGGGCCCCGGCTCGGTCATCGAGCTGGACCGCACCGCCGGCAGCCCCATCGACCTGCTGGTCAACGGCACCCTCATCGCCCGCGGCGAAGTCGTCGTGATCGACGAGGAGTACGGCATCCGGTTGACCGAGATCGTCGGCTCGGGCGAGGTCTGACCCCTCGAACCGGGGCAACGCACATGGCCGATTCACCCAACACCTTCATGCTGCTCCTGCGGCTCGGGATGTCCCTCGGGATGGTCCTGGCGATCGTCGGCGCGGTCACCTGGGTGCTGCGCCGCCGGGGGCTCCTGCGTCCCTCCGCCGCAGGGGAGGCCCCGGCGCGGCTGCAGGTCGTCGACCGCAAGTCGCTCGGCAAGCGTGCCTCGATCGTCGTCGCCTCCGTCGGCGAGGTGACCGTGATGCTCGGCGTGACCGACCAGCAGGTCAACGTGCTCGCGACCGCTCCCGGTGCCGGCGGCACCTGGGTGACCGCACCCGCCGCCACCGACGCGACCGTCGCGCACGCACCAGCCGCCACGGCCGCGCTCGCCGCGACCGCACCTGACACGACCGCAGCCGACACGACCGCAGGCGACACGACCGCACCGGCGCTCGACGCCACCGTCGTCGCGAGCCAGCCGGTTCGACCGGCGACACGATGCAGCACTGCCCCGAGCGCACGCGCGACGGGGATGACCATGGGGACCCGACGGACCGGGACCCGGGTGCAGGCGCCGAGCGCCGGCACCGAGCCGACAGGGATGAGCTTCGTCGACGCTCTCAGAGAGCTGACGGTGCGCAAGTCCTGATCGGACCCCCGTGCCACCACGGTCCCACTCCTTCCTCTTCTTCCCCAACATGTCGACCAGGGCCAAGGTTGCCTGGGTCGCGGTCGGCCTCCTCACCCTGATCTGCTGGGGCTGGGCCGCCCCCGCGTCCGCCCAGGACGGCCCGGTGACCCCCACGCCGCCGACCGCGCCGACCACCGTCGACCCGTCGACCCCCGGCGATGTCGCACCGTCCGACCCGGACGCCGGCTCGCTGGTGGACGGCACCCCCGGCCCGGCCCGCGACGGAGCCGACGGCGAGCCGTCCGGCGCGGCCGAGTCCGGCGGTCTGAACATCGACGTCGACCTCGGTGGCGACGGCGCGACCGAGGAGCCGAGCAAGGCGGTCACCATCCTGCTCGGGCTCACGGTGCTCGCCGTCGCACCGTCGATCCTGTTGATGATGACGAGCTTCACCCGGATCGTGGTGGTGCTCTCCCTCACGCGCAACGCGCTCGGCGTGCAGGCCATCCCGCCGAACCAGGTGCTCGTCGGCCTGGCGATGTTCCTGACCTTCTTCGTCATGGCACCGGTGCTCACCGAGGTGAACGACACCGCCCTGCAGCCCTACCTCGACGGACAGGTCACCCAGTCCGAGGCGCTGAAGGAGGCCGAGGGCCCCTTCAAGGAGTTCATGCTGGCCAACACCCGGAGCTCGGACCTCGAGATGATGATCGGCATGTCGGGCGGCGAACGCCCCGAGTCGCCGAAGGACACCTCGATGGTGGCGCTGGTGCCGGCGTTCGTCCTGAGCGAGCTGCAGTCCGCGTTCATCATCGGCATCGTCATCTTCGTGCCGTTCGTCGTGATCGACCTGGTCGTCGCGGCGGTGCTGATGTCGCTCGGGATGATGATGCTGCCACCGGTGTTCGTCTCGTTGCCGTTGAAGTTGTTGGTCTTCGTGATGGTCGACGGCTGGGCACTGACCGCCGAAGCACTCGTCGCGAACTATCGAGGCGGAGGCTGACCATGTTCGCGATGAGCGACACCCAGGTGATCCAGATCGGTCTGGACGCGATGCTCCTCGCCGTGAAGCTCGGCGGTCCCATCCTGATGGTGACCCTGGGCGTCGGCCTGGCCATCGGCCTCGTGCAGTCGGTGACCCAGCTCCAGGAACAGACGCTGACCTTCGTGCCCAAGTGCTTCGCCGTGATGGTCGTGATCCTCCTCGGCGGCGCCTGGATGCTGCAGACGACCATCACCATGACCGACGACCTGTTCGCCCGGATCCCCGAGCTGCTGCAGTGACGGTCGACCGGTGGGGCTGACGCTCGACCCGGCGCAGGCGGCGACCTTCGTCATGGCCTCGGTGCGGATCCTCGTCTTCCTGCTGATCGCTCCGCCGTTCGCCGGCGCGATGGTGCCCGGGCGGGTCAAGGTCGGCATGTCGGTGGTGCTGGCGATGATCGTGACCCCACGCATGACCGAGACACTGGCCGGCGTCGACACGGCATCGGTCATCTCCGGCATCGTCTTCCAGGCCGCCATGGGAGCCGCCCTCGGCTTCATCATCCTCATCCTCTTCTCGGCGGTGCAGGCCGCCGGCCAGCTCATCGACTTCAGCGCGGCGTTCTCGAGTGCCGCCGCCTTCGACCCGTTCAGCCAGGCGAGCTCCACGCCGGTCGCCCGGCTCTACCAGATGCTCGCGACGCTGCTGCTCTTCTCGAGCGGCGGCTACCTGTTGTTCATCGGTGGGCTGCTGCGCAGCTTCGACGCCGCACCGATGTCGGGCTTCGACCTGGGCACCGTCAGCGCGACGCTCACCGAGGGACTGGCCAACTTCTTCGTCGCAGCCCTGCAGATCGCGGCGCCGTTGATGGCGGCGCTGTTCATGGCCGAGCTGCTGCTGGGCCTGCTCGCCAAGGCCGCGCCGCAGATGAACCTGCTGGTGATCGGCTTCGGCACCAAGAGCCTGGTCGTGCTCGGACTCGGCGGCATGGCTCTGATGCTGCTGCCGCGGGCCGTCGAGCTCATCGTCGACATGGCGTTGCGTGGCATGGCCGCGATCGTCGGATGAACAGGCGTCGGATGATCGGGCGTCGGATGAGCGGGCGGGGCTGACCGGTGGCGAAGGACCGCGACCAGAAGACAGAGGACCAGAGCGCCAAGCGCAAGAAGGAGTCGCGCAAGAAGGGCCAGGTCGCGAAGAGCCCCACGTTGGTGTCGTGGACGTCGCTGCTGTTCGCCACGTTCTTCCTCCCGTCGGTCGTCTCCCGGGTCGGCGACGTCGTGACCCAGGGGGTGCGCGGCATCGAGACGATCACCGCCCGACCGGAACCCGGGGTGCTGCTCGAACAGGCCGGCCAGGTCGCACGCGGTGCCTTCATGGCGTTGGTGCCGCTGCTGCTCGCCGCGATGCTCTGGGGCATCGTCGGCAACCTCGCCCAGGTCGGCTTCGTGTTCGCGACCGACCCGATCAAGCCCAAGTTCGAACGGATCAACCCCGGCGCAGGCCTGAAGCGGCTCGTCTCGATCAAGACGCTCTGGGAGACCGGCAAGCAGGTGCTCACCCTGGCGGTGATCCTGGTCGTCGCGGTGCCATCGGTGCTGGCGATGTCTCGTCGCATGCTCGGCTCCACCTGGGCGCTGGGTCCCGCGCTGTCCGAGGTGGGGTCGTCGCTGCTCTCGCTGGTGCAGCTGGTCGCGGTGGTGGGCACGCTCATCGGCGTCGCCGACTTCGCCTGGCAGCGCTTCAACCTCAAGCGCGACTCCAGGATGACCAAGCAGGAGGTCAAGCAGGAGACACGTGAGTCCGAGGGCGACCCACACGTGAAGGCCAAGCTGCGACAGAACGGCATGGCGATGAGCCGCAACCGCATGCTCGCCTCGGTGGGGGAGGCGGACGTCGTCATCACCAACCCGACGCACTTCGCGGTCGCCCTCGAGTACGAACCCACACGTGGTGCGCCCCGCGTCGTCGCCCGCGGCGCGGACGGCATGGCGCAGCGCATCCGGCGCGCCGCCGAGGACGCCGGGGTGCCCGTGGTCGAGTCGCCGCCGCTGGCACGGACCCTACCGCGCGTGCCGCGTCGACGACGAGATCCCCGCGCCGCTGTTCCAGGCGGTCGCCACGGTGCTGGCCTTCATCCGCCGCCTCGAGGGCCGGCCGCTGCTCGGCGGGCGCACCAGCCTGTCGGTGCCGGACACCTGGACCCCCGCCGGTGAGGACCCCGACACCGCCCTCGCATGGCGGCCCACCCGTCGCGCGCCGCGGCGCCGTGCGCCGTCGGTTCCCGAGCTTCCGTCACGAAGCCTCATCGGCGACGGCCGCGCGCCGATTGACGGTCACGACCCACGGCAGGATGCCAACGGGACAGTTGCGGCACGGACGCCCGGTTCGGTGAAGGTCTGATGACGTCGCGACGCCTCGGTACGACGGTGTTCCCCGCAGCGATGGTGTTCGTGGTGGCCCTCATGGTCATCCCGATGCCGGCGCCGCTGCTCGACGTCCTGTTGACGCTGAACATCGCGTTCGCGGTCCTGCTGCTGCTCGCCGCGATCGGCGCGACCAAGGCGCTCGACATGTCGGCGTTCCCGAGCCTGCTGCTCATCGCCACGCTGTTCCGCTTGGGCCTCAACGTGTCCTCGACCCGTCTGATCCTCGGCACCGGCTCGGCCGGTGCGGTGATCGAGGCGTTCGGCAACTTCGTGATCCAGGGCTCGCTCGTCGTCGGCCTGGTCGTCTTCTTCATCCTGGTCGTCATCCAGTTCGTGGTGATCACGAACGGCTCCAACCGTGTCGCCGAAGTGGCGGCGCGCTTCACCCTCGACGCGATGCCCGGCAAGCAGATGGCGATCGACGCGGATCTCAACGCGGGGGTCATCGACGACGACGAGGCGCGGCGCCGCCGCAAGGAGACCTCGGCCGAGGCCGACTTCTACGGAGCGATGGACGGCGCCGGGAAGTTCGTCAAGGGCGACGCCATCGCCGGTGTGATCATCACCGCGATCAACCTGGTCGGCGGCTTCGTCATCGGCATGATCCAGATGGGCATGAGCCCCGCCGAGGCGGCAAACAACTACGCGATCCTGACCGTCGGCGACGGCCTGGTCACCCAGATCCCCGCCCTGCTCGTCTCGATCAGCTCCGGCCTGATCGTCACCCGCGCCGCGGGCGACGACGACCTCGGCAGCAGCGTCATCGGACAGTTCGCCAAGCAGCACAAGCCGATGCAGACCGCCGGCGCCGCGCTGCTGGTCATGGCGATGGTGCCCGGCATGCCGAAGGTGCCGTTCATCGCCGTCGGCGCCGTCATGCTCGTCGCCGCCCGGCGCATGGCACGTGCCGCCACCGACGCAGCCGCCGCAGAGGCACCCTCGCCCGAGGCCGTCGCCGCGGCACCGTCGCCCGACGATCCCGCCGAGATCGCACGGTCCATGCGTGTCGAGGCGATCAGCCTCGAGCTCGCGATCGACCTCGTCGACCTGGTCGACAGCGCGGCGGGCGGCGACCTGCTGGACCGGGTCCGCGGCATCCGGCGCAAGCTCGCGCTCGAGCTCGGCCTGGTCCTGCCGCCGGTGCGGACCCGCGACAACATCGACCTGCCGCTCGGCACCTACGTGATCCGCCTGCACGGCGTCGAGGTCGCGAACGGCATCGCTCCGCCCGGACACTTCCTGCTCATCGCGGACGAGCTCGACCGGTTCCCCGGACCCGAGATCCGCGAGTCGGTCTTCGGGCTTCCCGCCAAGTGGCTGCCCTCGGAGCTGCGCCGTCAGGCCGAGGCCGAGGGCGGCACGCTGGTCGACCGGTCCTCGGTGATCAGCGTGCACCTGTCCGAGATCTGCCGGAACCACGCGCCCCAGCTGCTGTCGCGCCAGGACGTGAAGCACATGGTCGAGATGGTCCGCGAGAGCGACCCGGCGGTGATCGAGGACCTGACCGCGGTGCAGATCAGCATCAGCGAGGTGCACGCGGTGCTGCAGACGCTCCTGTCGGACCAGGTCCCGATCCGGGACCTCGTGCGACTGCTCGAGGTGATCAGCGAACAAGGTCGATCGACCCGCGACACCGAGACCCTGGCCGAGGCGTGCCGGGTGGCTCTGGCCCCCGCCATCTGCGCCGGCCGCGCCGCCGACGGTCGCCTGCCCGTGCTGAGCCTGGACCCGATGCTCGAGCACACCTTGTTGCAGTCGTTGAGCCGCACCGAGCGGGGCACGAACGTCATCCTGGATCCTGACCTGGCCGAAGCGCTGAGCAACGGTCTCATCGCCACCGTGCGCAACGCGGAGCAGAGCGACGAGCACCCGGTCCTGGTGTGCTCGCCGCCGCTGCGTCCGGCGCTGCGCCGCTTCAGCGCTCGCGTGCTGCCGCACGTGCCGGTGCTCTCGTTCGACGAGCTCGTCCCCCCGTTCACCATCCACGACCTGGGAGCTGTCCGTGTCAGCATCGAGGACTGATCGTTCCTGGCGCGCCCGCCGCGCCGCATCCACCGAGCCCACCGGCACCGCGTCCGGGTCGGCACCGATCACCACGACGGTCCTCGGCGAGCAGACACCCGGCGTCCAGCACGTGGTGCTCGCGGGTGGCCGACTCGAGGACGTGCTCGGCCAGGTCGAGCGCACCTTCGG
>JALYWI010000055.1 GCA_030852785.1 Actinomycetota bacterium | reverse complement strand
GGCGAGGGCCTCGAGCCCTCGCCCGTCGCCGCGTCCGGGCTCGACCCCAGCTCGGGCTCCGGCGGCGGGTCAGCTGACGGGCTGCGGTCCGGGGAAGGTCCAGGTGCCGTCGAGCACGTCGGCGCGGGGACGGTAGAGCCGCACGATGTAGTTCCAGCCCTCGCCGATCGGCAGGAAGTTCGGTGCACCATCGGGCTCGGTGCCGAAGCGCACCGTGACCGCGCCGTCGGCGTCCTTCGTCGCGGTGATGTCGTTCACGCTGTACGCGTCGTACTCGTTCTGCTCGAAGAAGCCCTCGGCGTTGTACATCGAGATCGACCAGAACGCGTCGACGGGCACGTCCGCGACCCGGACCTCGTAGGTGCCCACGGGAAGCCCTGGCGACACGTTGACGTAGAACGCCTCGGTCTCGGGCAGCCCACCCCAACCGGCCGCCGCGCCGAGCAGATGGCGCACCGGGTCGACGTCCTCCCGGCGCCCGAAGGTGCGGTCGAACCCCTCGACCCCGCCTGCCAGCTGCAACAGCGGCCGACGGGTCGCGTCGAGGCTCTCGGTGTCGTACTCGGGGTGCTCGAAGCCGTTCGACTCACCTGTCTCGAGCTGCAACTGGTCCTGCAGCTCGTTGACCGACTGCACGTCCGCCGCGTCGGCCGGGTCGACGAGCGTGCGAGCCGCGACCAGCACGTAGCGGGTGCCCTGCTCCTCGGCGGTGAGCTCGTGCCGGCCGGGTGCGTGGATGATCGTGTTGATGTAGTGGTCCTGGTTCACGATCATCACCGACAGGTAGCGATCGCCGGCGTCGGGCAGCGTCACCGCGGCCGGCCCCGACAGATCGACCACGGCGAAGCTGTAGAGCGTGTCGCGGTTCATGCGGATCACCGTCTGGCCGCTCACGGGGGTCGGTCGACGCACGTGCATCCAGCGGTTCACCCCGCCCGCAGCGGCGGCGAGATCGCCGAACATGCGGTCGCTCTCGGCTCTGGCGAAGTTGTCGATGTTGACGTGCACGGGCACAGGAGACCTCCGGAGTGGACGAGGGCCCGATGATGTCATCCGGCGGGGCGTGACGGCGGCCGAAGCGGTCACCATCCCCCTCGGAGCGACCGTCGGCGAGCACCATCTGTACATGTACGGAACGACGAGCCGAACCGGTGTCGGGGGCCTGACCCAGGTGGCGGCCGACCCCGCCGGAGCCGCAGGTGTCCACGCTCGACCGACGTCGCTGGCCTTCACCGGTGCGGGCACGGCGATGCTGCTGGCACTCGGCGCGGCGCTCGTCCTGGCGGGTGCGTCCCTGCAGTACCACGGCGCTCGCCGGTCGATCCGATGACCCTGGTGGCCGAGGAGCGCGACCCCGTCGCGCAGCGCATCCTGGACGCGACGATCGCCACGATCGACGAGCAGGGAGAGGTCGGCGTGCGCGTCCAGGAGGTCGTCCGCGACGCAGGCGTGCAGATCCCGGTGCTCTACCGGCACTTCGGCAACCGCGAGGGTCTGGTGCAGGCGGCGCAGCTCGAACGGCTGCACCGCGACCTCGACGTCGAGATGGCGGCGATACGGGCGACCCTCGACGGCGCGACCACCGCGTCGGAGTTCCGCGAGCTGATGGACGAGGTGCTGGCACGCATCATGTCGCCGGAGCGCCGACTGCCGAGGTCGCGCCGAGCGAACGTGCTGGGCAGCACCTACGGCCGCCCGGAGCTCACCGCCGCGGTCGCCGCGGCGCAGCAGGAGGCGATCGACCGGATCGCCCTCGTCATGACCCGACCCGCGGAGCAGGGCTGGCTGCGCGACGGGCTCGACCCGCAGACCTTCGCCACCTGGCTCGCCAGCGTCGCGATCGGCCGCGTCGTCGCCGAGATCGGTCCGGACCGGGTCGACTTCGACGCCTACGACGCGATGTGGGTCGACGCCGTCAGGTACACGCTGTTCGGCTGAACGGGCTGCTGCATCGTCGGTCCTGTGGGACGCAGGCGGCGGGCGCGGGTCGGTCGCGTCAGTCGTCGCGCAACGCCGCGCTGATCTCGACGCGACGCAGCAGGAACGAGCGCTCGTCGAGTCCCTTGCGGCGCATCCAGCCCGTCACCTCGTGGTTGCACTTGCTGGCATTGCACGACCGACAGGCCGGCACGACGTTGTCGATCGTGTAGCGGCCGCCGCGCGATATCGGCAGCACGCAGTCACGCTGCAGCGGACCCTCGACGGCACCGCAGTACGCGCAGCCCTGCCACAGCTCCTGGAGCGACGACCACTGCGAGTCCGCCAGGTCGTGCTCGACCCGGTCCATGCGACGCTTGCGCTTGCGCGCCGCTCGGGCGCTGCGGCTCCGGTTCACGGCCATCGGGCGGAGCGTAGGTGCTCGCTCGTCGAGCGCCGTGCTTCTCGGGCTCGGTGCTGCTCGGGCTCAGCGCTTGCCGGACCCACCGCGTGGTCGCAGGCGCTTGGTGTCGGCGAGCAGGGCAGCGATCGCCCGTTCGAGCTGCTGGGCGAAGATGATCCGCGCCGCGTCGCCGGCCGAGGGTCGCAGCGCATTGACCAGCACGTCGGGTTCGCTGCCCCGACCGAACCCCGCGCGGGTGGCGCCGACGAACAGGTCGACGAGCTCGTCGGCGGCCTTGCCCAGGTGCCGCTGCAGGATCTTGCCCGCGTCGAGCACCAGATCGATCTCGACGCCGTCCGCGATCAGCTGGACGCACAGCTCGAGCAGGCTCGGCGCCGGCAGCAACCAGGCGTCGCCCTGGCGCACGAGCAGCCCGGAGTCCTCGAGCAGCCCCTGGGTGCCCGGCGGGGTCGCGGCCGTCAGCTGGGCGAGCTCGTCACGGGAGACCAGGCGCGGCACGTCGGGGCCCCACGAGCCCCGCAGCTGCTCGTCCAGTCCGAGCCAGTCCGCCACCCGGGCAGAGGCGTCACCCTCCTGCACGAGGGTGCGGATCGCCGGCAGCTTCAGGCCGCGGTCTCGCAGCTCACCCACCAGTCGCAAGCGCTCGACGTGGCGGGTCCCGTAGCGCGCCATGCGGGCGTCCTTGCGGTCGCGGTCGGGTCGGTCCAGCAGCTTCTCGGCCTGGTAGTAGCGGATCGTGCGGGCCGGGACGCCGCTCAGCTCGCTGAGCTGCTCGAGGGTCAACAGCTCGTCCTCGTGCTCGTCAGCGGCTGGCTCGTCAGCTACCGGCTCAGCGCCTGCCGGACCGCCGTCGGCGGGGTCGCTGGTCTCGGTCGGCTCGACGCTCGGATCGTCCACGTCGACGATGATGCCACAGATCGTGCCAGTGGCCACTGGCAGCAACCCTTGACAGTCCGGGCTGTCATTGTCAGTGTCTACTGTCATGGTCATCTCGACAGCGCAACGACTGCTCGAACGCCTCACGACCCCGGTCGACGTCGACAGCTACGTCGCCACGGTCAATCCGCTCTGGGGCCGGAGAGTCCGCGGCCGGGTCGTCTCGGTGCGACCGGTCGGTGTCGACGCGGCGTCGGTGCGCATCCGTCCGGGCGCCGGGTGGGTCGGGCACCGCCCGGGGCAGTTCGTCACCCTCGGCGTCGACGTCGACGGTGTGCGCCACCACCGCAGCTTCACCCTCACGTCGGTGCCCGGCGAGCGCACCATCGAGATCACCGTGCAGGCCGCCGCCGACGGGCTGGTCTCGCGCCACCTGGTCCACGACACCCAGGTCGGTGACCTGGTGCAGCTGCAACCCGCGGCAGGAGGCATCGACGTCGTCGACCGGGCGCCCACCTCGCCGATGCTCTTCGTCGCCGGTGGCAGCGGCATCACCCCCACCATCGCCGTGCTCCGGGCGCTCGACCGCGACGGGGTCGACATCGACGCCGTGGTGCTGCACAACAGCGTGTCGCCCGAGCGGGCGCTCTTCACCGACGAGCTCGACGAGCTCGCGGACCGCCATGCCGGGCTGCGGGTGGTGCACGTGCACTCCCAGCCCGACGGTTCCCACCGTCTCGACCGGGCCCGTCTCGAGTCGAGCTGTGCCGACTGGCGGACCCGTCACGGGCACGTCTGCGGTCCCGAGTCGATGCTCGACGCAGCGAGCGGCCTGTGGCGCGACGCAGGGATCGAGGACCGCCTGCACGTCGAACGGTTCCACCCCGCGCGCCCCTCGCTGCCCGACGCCGACCGCGCCGCGGGTCCCGCCGCCGCGTCGGTCGCATGGTTCTCCGGCAGCGACGTGGTGGCGGACGCACCGGCGGACACGCCGCTGCTCGAGGTCGCCGAGGCGGCCGGACTGCGGCCCGTGCACGGCTGCCGGATGGGCATCTGTCGCACCTGCACGACGCGACTCGAGTCCGGTTGTGTGCGCGACCTGCGCGACGGCCGGTCGCACGGCGCAGGTGCACACGTGCAGCTGTGCGTGTGCGCCGCATCCGACGACGTCGTGCTCGACCTCTGACACCGACCGTCCACGTCCACCCCGACACCGACGACCCGCATCCACGACCCGCATCCACGACCCGCACCCACCCGACGATCACCGGAGGCTTCCCATGACCGCCGTCATCACCCGCCCGATGCCCACCGCCACCACCGAGGACGAGTCCGACGCACCGCTGGCCGTCGCTGCGGCCGCACCCTCGGCTCCGGACCCCGCCGCCGAGCTCGACCTCGACCGCCTCGCGGATGAGCTCGATGCGATCCGTGACCGGGTGCTCGACTCGCTCGGTCAGGACGACGCCGACTACCTGCGGGGCATCCTGCGCCTGCAGCGCAGCCTCGAGCTCGGTGGCCGCGCCGCGCTGTGGGTCGGCTTCTTCCCGCCGGCGTGGCTGGCCGGCACCGCCATGCTGTCGCTGTCGAAGATCCTCGAGAACATGGAGATCGGCCACAACGTCATGCACGGCCAGTGGGACTGGATGCGCGACGACGAGATCCACTCGACCACCTGGGAGTGGGACAACGTCTGTCCGTCGCGTCAGTGGCGTCACACCCACAACCACATGCACCACCAGTGGACCAACGTCGCCGGTCTCGACCACGACGTCGGCTACGGGGTGCTGCGCATCGACGAGTCCCAGCGGTGGCATCCGGCGCACCTCGGTCAGCCGCTCTACTTCGTGATCCTGGCGATGCTCTTCGAGTACGGCGTCGGCATGCACGACGTGTCGTCGTCGCGGGCCGACGGCGAGAGCATCGCCGAGCTCCGCCCGAAGCTGGTCGAGACGCTCACCAAGATCCGGGCGCAGGTGCTCAAGGACTACGTGGCGTTCCCCCTGCTCTCCGCACCGTTCGGCGTGGCGGGTGTCGTCGCCTCCGCGACCGGCGGCCTCGTCGCCAACCTGGTCCGCAACGTGTGGTCGTTCTCGGTCATCTTCTGCGGTCACTTCCCCGACGACGTCGTGCTCTTCGACCGCGACGACGTCGAGGGTGAGACACGCGGTGCGTGGTACCGCCGTCAGATCCTCGGCAGCGCGAACTTCGACGGCGGCGCCCTCATGAACCTGTTGTCGGGCAACCTCGACCACCAGATCGAGCACCACCTGTTCCCGGACCTGCCGTCGAACCGCTACGCCGAGGTCGCCCCGCAGGTGCGCGAGGTCTGCGAACGGCACGGCATCCCGTACAACACCGGCTCGATGAAGGATCAGTTCACCTCGGTCGTCCGCAAGGTGCTGCGGCTCTCGGTGCCCTGGAGCTGACCGGTCCCGAGCCCACCGTGACGTGGAGCGCAACGTCGCGTCATGCCACGGCGCCGAGCGGACCGTCCCATGGAGCGCATCAGGCCCTTCCACTCGACCGGTCCCGGTGGCAGGATCTCGCTCGTGCAAGGGGCGGGCATCGAGAGCGAGTGGCCACTCGTCGGCCGTGACGACGAGCTCGAGCACGCGCTGCGTCAGCTCGAGCACCCGGCGGCGACGGGCGTCGTCATCATGGGTCCGAGCGGCGTCGGGCGCACCCGGTTGGGCGACGAGCTCGCCGCCCGCGCGACCGCCCCGGTGATCGACGTCCCCGCGACCCGTTCCGCGGGTTCGATCCCGTTCGGTGCGTTCGCCCCGTTCCTGCCGTCCGACGGCCTGGGCGACGGCGACGCATACGTACGGCTGCGACGCGGCGCCGACGCGATCGTCGCTGCGGTGCCCGAGGGGGTACGGCCGATCGTGCACGTCGACGACGCCCACCTGCTCGACGACGCGTCCGCGGCGCTCGTGCAGCAGCTCGGCCTGACCCGCCGGGCCGCGCTGCTGCTCACGGTGCGCACCGGTGCGCCGCAACCGGGTGCGTTGGCCGAGCTCTGGAAGGACGCGCTGACCAGGATCGACCTGGAGCCGCTCGACCGGGCCGCGCACGACGCGATGCTCGAGGCGATCCTGGGTGGCCGCGTCGAAGGCGGCACCGCGCACTCGCTGCACGTCGCGACCGGTGGCAACCCCCAGGTGCTGCGCGAGCTCGTGCTCGGCCTGCGGCGCGCCGGCACACTCGTCGAGGTCTCCGGGCTGTGGATCCACCTCGGCCCGCTCGCCGTGCCCGATCGTGTGTCCGAGCTGGTCGAGCTGCGACTCGACGAGCTGAGCCCCGCCGGGCGCGAGCTGGTCGACCTGATCGCACTGGGTGAGCCGGTCGCTCCCGGACTGATCGCCGAGCTCGGACTCGACGCTGCGCTCGCCGAGTTGCGACGCGCCCGACTCGTCCACGTCCGCGACACCGGCCACCGCACCGAGATCCGACTCGCCTCGCCCGTGCACCGCCAGGTGGCCACCGGGTCGCTCACGACCAGTCGCCGCGCCGAGCTGCTGCGACACCTCGCGGCGTGGATCCGCTCCAACGGCGCGCGGCGTCGCGAGGACCTGCGACGACATGCCCTGTGGTCCGCCGAGTCGGGCGACCCCGCCGACGCCGCCGAGCTGCTCGCCGCCGCCGAGGACGCGGGGCTGGGCAACGACTTCGAGCTGACCGAGCGTCTGGCCCGTTTGGCGGTGCAACAGGGTGCCGGCGTGCGGGCGGTGCACCTGCTGGGCCGGGTGCTCGACGGGCTCGGCCGACACGACGAGGCCGAAGAGGTGTTCGCCTCGGCCGAGCACCTGGACATGACCGAGGACGAACGCACCCTGATCGCGACCGCTCGGGCCGACAACCTGTTCCGCGGTCTGGGGCGCGGCGACCGGGCCGCCGAGGTCGTCCGCGCCACGACGAGGGCGCACGACCCCGCCGACGGCGAGGCCGACGGCAACGCCGACGCAGCGGTGCCGCCGCTGCTCGCGGCGCAGCTCGCGAACTTCGCCCTGTTCGAGGTCCGCTTCGACGACGCGTTGCGCATGGCCGAGCCGCTGCTCGACCACGCCGACCCGGTGGTCGCGTCGATCGCCGCGCTGTCGGTCGCGATGGTCCGCCAGCAGCGTGGTGAGTACGC
>JALYWI010000030.1 GCA_030852785.1 Actinomycetota bacterium | reverse complement strand
CGAGCTGCCCCACAACATCCTGCCGAAGCCCTACGGCAAGGGGCACCCGCCGCTGTGGGTCGGTTGCGGCAACCCGGGCACCTTCACCAAGGCCGGCGAGCTCGGCATCGGCGCCATCGCGTTCAACTTCGAGCCGATCTACAACCTGAAGGGCCGCATCGAGGCCTACAAGGAAGGCATCTCGAACTGCGTGCAGCCGCTCGGTCAGTTCATGAACGACAACGTCATGATGACCAACGCGGTGATCTGCCTGGCCGATCGCACCCGTGCCCGTGAGATCGCCATGTCGTCGGGCCGTGGCTACCTGAACACGATGGTCAACATGTACCACGACACCATGCCGCCCCAGAAGGGCGCCGTGAAGTGGCCGGGCGCACCGTTCCAGATCCCCGACGAGGCGACCCTGGACCACCTGATCGAGGCGGGCTACCTGCTCTGCGGCAACCCCGACGAGGTCAACGAGCAGATCGCGAAGTACCAGGAGGTCGGCTGCGACCAGCTGGTCTTCGGCATCCCGAACGAGGGCTTCGAGCACGAAGAGGTGCTCGAGATGATCGAGCTCTTCGGCGACAAGGTCATCCCGAACTTCGACCCGGACCCGGTGCACTCGACCACCCGCTACCGCGAGCAGGCCGAGCGTCGGTACCCCGATTTCGCCCACCCGCTGCCCGAGGGCCTCGACGTCACGGTCATCCCGACCAACGCGCTGCTGCCGCTGGCGGACTGACGCTGCGCCCCGGCCCTCGGTCCCACCGACGTGTGACGGCGCCGTGACCACCCGCGACCGGCTGCTCGACGAGGCGGAGTTCCTCTTCGCCCGCAGCAGCGTCGCGGGGGTCACCTCGCGCCAGATCACCGAGGCGGCCGAGCAGCGGAACACCTCGGCGATCAGCTACCACTTCGGATCCCGAGAGGGTCTGCTGCTCGAGATCCTGGCCCGGCGCGGCGCGCCGATCGACGAGGCCCGCGGGCGTCGCCGCGACACCCTGGGTGCGGAGCCGCCCCTGCGTGACCTGGTCGCCTGTCTGGTCGAGCCCTACTGCGCCGTGCTGGGCACGAGCGAGGGCCGGTCGTACCTGCGCATCGTGGCGCAGCTGCGCGGCAGGTTCGCCGCGTGGAAGGTCGAGAGCGACACCTCCACCACGGCGCACCTGTCACGGATCCTCGACGAGATCGTGGCGACCTGTGACGCGAGCACCGCGGTGCGTCAGGAGCGGGTGCTCGCGCTCATCATGGTGATCACCGGCACGACCGCAGAACGGGCCCGACGTCTCGACGAGGACGCCGAGGTCGCGCTGGGTCACGACGAGTTCGTCGATCAGCTCACCGGTATCTGCACGGCAATCATCGGGGGTTGAGCGTCGCTCAGAGCGAGCTGCGGGGGATGCCGTTCAGCATCCGGACGACATTCGTTCGTCGACGATCGACGGGTGCCGGGCACGTACAGTCACGACGGTGACCGAGCTGATGAGCGCCGTGTCCGGCGACCTGCCGCCCGACGACGACCGGTGGGCCTTCGAGCCGAAGTGGGACGGCATGCGGGTCGCGATCCGCCTGGACCACGGTCAGGTCACCGCCCGCAGCAGGACCGACAAGGACGTCCTGGTCGCGTTCCCCGAGCTGCTCGACCTGGCCGAGATCGCGGACGACGCGGTGCTCGACGGCGAGGTCATCGCACCCGACGCGTCCGGTCAGGAGAGCTTCGGTCGACTGCAACGGCGCTTCGGCATCGGCGACCCCCGCCGGGCGGCACGTCTGGCGGTCGAGGTGCCGGCGCGTTGTGTGCTCTTCGACCTGCTCGAGCTCGACGGCCTCGAGGCGTGGCGTCTGCCCTTCGAACAACGTCGGGCGCTGCTGGTCGGGCTCGTCGAGCCCGGTCCGACGTGGACGGTCACCCCGTCACAGGTCGGCGGCGGAGCGGAGCTGTTGGAGCTCGCCCGCGAGCAGGGTCGTGAGGGGATCATGGCGAAGCGGCTCGACGCGCCCTACCGCCCGGGCCGACGGTCGGACTCCTGGCGCAAGGTCAAGATCCGTCACGCCCAGGAGTTCGCGGTGTGCGGTTGGACCACCGGCGAGGGCCACCGCTCGAGCGGTGTCGGCTCGCTGGTGCTGGGCTGCCACGGCGAGGACGGCTGGCGGTGGGTCGGCAACGTCGGCACGGGACTGACCTCGGCGGAGTCGGACCGGTGGCGTGTCGAGCTCGAGGCCGACGAGGTCGACGAGCCGCCCTTCGAGGTCGCACGTTCGCAGCGGGCGTTGCGGACCGCGCGCTGGGTCGTGCCGCATCACGTGGTGCAGATCGCCTACGCGGAGTGGACCAACGACGGTCGGCTGCGTCAGCCGTCGCTGCTCGGTCGTCGACCCGACGTCGAGGCGGCGACGGTGCGCTGCGAGGAGTAGACCCCGACGGTCCTGGGCGGTCGGCGCTCAGATGACCGGGCGGTGCCGTTCGACGATCGCCGCGGTGTCGAGACCCGGCGGCAGGGTGCCGAACACGGCGGCGGCAGCTGCAACGCCGTCGAGGCGCGAGGCGCAGAACGCGTCGGCGACGGATGCGGGGGAGTGCTGCAGCACGAGCGAGCCCTGGAGCAGCAGCGCCATCGACTCCACGAGCCGGCGTGCCCGGTGTTCGATGGCGTCGAGGTCGGTGAGCTCGCGGTCGAACCGGTCGAGGGCGTCGTCGTAGCGACGGTCCGCTCCGCGGGCCAGTTCGAGCTCGCTGCGGAACGCCTCGATCGACTCGGGCGAGCGGCCCATCGCCCGCAGCACGTCGAGGCAGATCACGTTGCCGGAGCCCTCCCAGATGCCGTTCACCGGGCTCTGGCGGAACAGGCGCGGCATGTCGGACTCCTCGACGTAGCCCACACCCCCGAAGCACTCGAGGGACTCCACCGCGTGCTGGGGCGCACGCTTGCAGGTCCAGTACTTGACCACCGGGCCCATCAGGCGGGCGAGCAGCTGCTCGTGCGGGTCGTCGCCACGGTCGAAGGTCGTCGCGAGTCGCAGCGCGGCGAGCGTCGCCGCCTCGGACTCGACGCACAGGTCGGCCAGCACGTTCGTCATGAGCGGCTGCTCGTCGAGCGGCGCGTCGAAGGCCCTGCGGTGGTGTGCGTGCCAGGTCGCCTGGGCGACGCCGCTGCGCATGATCGACGCCGAGCCGAGCGCGCAGTCGAGTCGTGTGTGGTTGACCATCTCGATGATCGTCCGCACGCCACGGCCCTCGTCGCCGACCATGACCGCCCACGTGTCGAGCATCTCGATCTCGCTCGACGCGTTGGAGCGGTCGCCCAGCTTGTCCTTCAGCCGCTGGATGCGGATCGGGTTGCGGGTGCCGTCGGGCTGCCAGCGCGGCATCCAGAAGCAGCTGAGCCCGCCGGGTGCCTGCGCGAGGGTGAGGAAGCCGTCGGACATCGGTGCCGAGCAGAACCACTTGTGACCCGTGAGCAGGTACTCGCCGCCGGGGCCGCCGACACCGATCGGCGTCGCGCCCGTGCGGTTGGAGCGGACGTCGGAGCCGCCCTGCTTCTCGGTCATCGCCATGCCGAAGGTGAGGCCGGCCTTCTCGGTCCCGGGCACGTTGCGGGGGTCGTACTCGAGCGACGTGAGCCGGGGCTCGAGCATCGCCGACACCGCGGGTTCGTGGCGCAGCGCCGGCACCGCCGAGTAGGTCATCGAGATCGGGCACGTGTGCCCCGAGTCGCCCTGGTACCAGGTGAGGAAGGCGGCGGCACGGCGGGTGTGGGCGAAGGGCTCGGGATCTGCCCACGGCGCGGCGTGCAGTCCCTGGTCGACGGCGGCGGTCATCAGCTCGTGGTAGGCGGGGTGGTAGTCGACGACGTCGATCCGGTTGCCGTACCGGTCGTGCGTGCGCAGCTGCGGCGGGTTCGCGTTGGCGGCGCGGGCCCACTCGAGCACCTGCTCGGATCCGGTCCGGCGCCCGACGTCGCTCAGGGCCTTCGTCGCGGTCGCCGCGGTCTCGCCGCAGACCCGTTCGATGGTCTCGACCAGCGGGCGGTTCGTCGAGAAGGCGTCGTGGCCCACCAGCGGCGGCGGTTGGTTGGTGACCTCGTGCGTGTCGAACCAGCTGCTCATGCCCCGAGCGTAGGTGGGGGCCCGTCCGGCGGGTCGTCGTCCGAGGCGGGAGTGAGACCGAGCGTAGGTGGGGGCCCGTCCGGCGGGTCGTCGTCCGAGGCGGGACCCACTGCGGGCAGCGTGCCGGTCGGCGCATCGACGAACACCAGCCCCGCGGCGGACTCCGTCGGGGTGCGGCGGGTGGCGAGCGCCTCGAGGGCGGGTCCGTCGCCGACGTCGTAGCCGGCGACCTCGGACAGCAGCCAGCGCACCTCGAGCAGGTCGCAGTACGCCTGGATGGGGTCGCCGACGCCGCCGAGGGCCTCGTGCGCCCTGCGGCGGCCGGGTTCGAGCACGTCGTGCAGCCAGTGGCTCGCCGCGACCTCTTCGGGCACCTCGACGCCGCTCTCCTGTTGCATCGTGGCGTGGAACGACCGCAGGTCGTTGAGCAGCACGTTGGCCTGCCCCTCGCCCACGTGCAGGCCCGTCAGCTGGGCGAGCCGTTCGGAGTGGAAGCTGCGGCCGGCGACGGCGAGGCTCATGCGGACCTGTTCGCCGCGGGGGTCGGTGGCCTCGAAGCGGACCTCGTCGATGGCGAAGCCGAGCTCGTTGATGCGCCGCAGCCGGGTATCGATCTCGTAGTGGTCCTGCAGCCCGATGATCGGTTCGTCGTGCAGCGCCGACCAGAGCTGGTCGTAGCGCTCGGCGACCCCTCGGGCCTCGTCCATGATCAACGGGGTCAGCGACGGCGGCTCCTGTCGGCTCGCGGCGACGTCGAGCAGTCCACCCGCGACGTTCTCGACCATGATCTCGATGTCGTCGCGGCGTTGGCCATCGCTCAGGGCGTCGTGCATCTCGGCGGTCTCGGCGTCGACCAGCCAGGCGATCATCGACTGCCCGTCGCGCATGAACAGCGTGTTCGCGAGCGAGCAGTCGCCCCAGTAGACGCCGTTGCGGTGCAGGTCCACGAGCAGCACCGCCATGGCGTCGAAGAGCCGCCCGCGCTGCACCTGGAGGGTCGAGGGGATGCGCATCAGCATGCGCCGGTACTGCCAGGACCGCTCCAGGTAGCGGGTCATCAGGATCGCGTCGTCGTCGCGTGGCTGCTGCACGACCCCCGCGGCGCGGACCGCCGAGAGTTCCCGCTCCTCGAGCGCCCGCAGCACGTCGTACTCGTGGGCGGCGACGGCCCGGGGAAGCGCCTTGAGCGCCCAGAGCGCGCCGTCGACCTCGACGAAGCGCACGACGTGGCGACTCGGCCCCACGGCCAGCTCGCGCAGCGACACGTCGTGTCCGTCCCACTCGTCCAGCGGCGTCGACCACGGCAGGGCGAGCAGGCCCGATGACGGCTGGCGGAGCCGGACCTCGAGCGTGCCCATGTGGACCTCCTCGCGCGGTGGCGCGGGCCGCCGCTCAGGCGGTGGCGGTCGTGCCGAGCGCGGCGCCCCGGGTGAGGTTCTCTCCGGTCGTCGGATCGAAGACGTGCAGGTGGCGGGGATCGAACCAGATGCGAGCGGTGCTGTGATCCGAGATCTGACTCGTGGGGTCGAGCGCGATGACGAGCTGGTCCCGCAGGCGTTCGCTGTCGAGGTCACGTTCGAGCTCGGCCAGGCTCGCGACGGCGTCGGGGGTCGACGTGTAGGGGATGTACGCGTACTGCTCGTTGCCGAGCCACTCCACGACGTCGATCTCGGCGTCGAACGCCGTGCCCCCGGCCGCCTTCGTGGTGTCGACCAGCGATTCGTCGTCGAACCGCTCGGGTCGGATGCCCACCATCACCAGATCGCGGTCGCCCACCCCGGCGCGCATGTCCTCGGGCAGGTCGACGGTGACGAACGGGAGCTCGAGCGAGCCGCCCGAGATCACGCCGGGCACGAAGTTCATCGGCGGTGAACCGATGAATCCGGCCACGAACATGTTGAGCGGGTGCTCGTAGAGCTCCCGTGGGGTGCCCACCTGTTGCAGCTCACCGCGGCGCATGAGCGCGACCCGGTCGCCGAGGGTCATGGCCTCGGTCTGGTCGTGGGTGACGTAGACCGTGGTGGTGCCCAGGCGGCGCTGCAGCCGCAGGATCTCGGTGCGCATCTGGCCGCGCAGCTTGGCGTCGAGGTTCGACAGCGGCTCGTCGAAGAGGAACACCTTCGCGTCGCGCACGATGGCCCGTCCCATCGCCACCCGCTGGCGCTGACCGCCTGACAGGTTGCCCGGCTTGCGGTCCAGGTGCTCGGTCAGCTCGAGGGTGTCGGCGGCCTCGGCGACCTTGGCCTTGATCTCGTCCTCGGAGAGCCCCTTGCGCAGCCGGAGGGGGAAGGCGATGTTCTCGAAGACGCTCAGGTGCGGATACAGCGCGTAGTTCTGGAACACCATCGCCAGGTCGCGGTCCCGTGGCGCCACGTCGTTGACCCGCTCGCCACCGATCAGCATGTCGCCCGAGGTGATGTCCTCGAGGCCGACGATCATGCGCAGCAGCGTCGACTTCCCGCAGCCCGACGGCCCGACGAGGATCATGAACTCGCCGTCCGCGATGTCGAGGCTGATGTCGTTCACGGCCGGGAAGCCGTCGCCGTACCGCTTCACGATGTTCTTCATGCTGATGTCGGCCATGTGGAGTGCCTCTCGGTCGGAAGGGGCGGGCGTGGAGGGCGGGTCAGCCCTTCACCGCGCCGGAGGTCAGTCCGGCGACGATCCTGCGTTGGAAGACGAGGACGAGGATGACCACGGGGATGGTCACGACGACCGATGCCGCCATGACGGCGGTCACCGGTGATTCGAACTGCGAGGAGCCGGTGAAGAACGACAGCGCGGCGGGCACCGTGCGCGCCCGGTCGGTCGACGTCAGCGAGGCGGCGAGCAGGAACTCGTTCCAGCAGAAGAAGAACGTGAGGATCCCGGTGGTGAACACGCCGGGCGCGGCGAGCGGCACGATCACCTTGCGGAACGCCTGCCAGGGTGTCGCGCCGTCGACCTGCGCGGCCTGCTCCATCTCCCAGGGGATCTGGCGGAAGAACGCCGACATGGTCCAGATCGACAGCGGCAGCGCGAAGGTCAGGTAGGGGATGATCAGGCCGATCCACGTGTCGTAGATGCCGAGGCCCCGCCACATGTTGAACAGCGGGCCGACCAGGGCGGCCTGGGGGAACATGGCGATGCCGAGCGCCATCGACAGCAGCAGCTTCTTGCCGGGGAACTCGAGCCGGGCGATCGCGTAGGCGGCGAACATCGCCACGACGACCGACAAGGCGGTCGCGATGATCGCGATGCCGAAGGAGTTCCGCAGCGCCGAGGTGAAGAGCTCGTCGCTGAACACCGTCGAGAAGTTCTCCCAGGTCCACTCCTTCGGGAAGAACGAGGGTGTGCCGGCGCGGAACGTCGAGGGACTCTTGAACGCGAGCGACACCATCCAGAGCAGCGGGAACATCGCCCACAGCAGGATCACGACGCCCCAGAAGGTCCACCAGTTGCTGGTGCGGTTGCCGCTGCTCATCGCATGGTCCCGTCCATCGAACGCCTCCCGAGCGTCACCCGTCGTCCCCTCGCACCTGGGACAGATCGGTTCCGAACCCCTTGATGAAGATGAAGGCGATCACCACGACGGTGAGGAACAGCAGCACCGACACCGCCGAGCCGGCGCCCAGGTTCACCAGCGTCACGTTCTGGCGGTAGGCGAGGAACGAGAGCGTCTCGGTGTCGTTCGCACCGCCGGTCATGATGAACGGGTTGTCGAAGATGCGCCACGCGTCGAGCGTGCGGAACAGCACGGCCACGAGGATCGCCGCCTTCATGTTCGGCAGCACGACCTTCCACAGCCGCTGCCAGGCGTTCGCGCCGTCGACCTTCGCGGCTTCGAGCATGTCCTCGGGCACCTGGACCAGACCGGCGAGCAGCAGCAGCGAGATGAACGGCGTGGTCTTCCAGATCTCGGACAGGGTGATGACGAAGAGGCTCGACCAGCGCTCACCGAACCAGTTGAAGTCCTCGAGGCCGAACCACTGGTTGACGAAGCCGGAGTCGAGCTGGAAGGCGTAGCGCCACACGAAGGCCGAGACGACGGTGATGATGCCGTAGGGCACCAGGATCGCGGTGCGGATGAAGGACCGGCCCCGCACGATCCGGTACATCACCCAGGCGAACCCGAAGCCGAGCACCAGCTCGACGACCACGCTGACCGCGGTGATGATCGCGGTGGTCACCACGGCGCTCCACCACACCGGATCGGTCAGCACCGTCAGGTAGTTCTGCAACCCGACGAACTCGCGGCCCTCGGGATCGGTCAGGCGGTAGCGGTAGAGCGACAGCACCAGGGCGTAGCCGAGCGGATACGCGGTCACCAGGATCATCACGAGGAACGCCGGCGCGGCCAATCGCAGGCCGAGCCGACGTTCGTGGTGCAGGCGGTCGGACGCGCCAGCGCGGGCGGCGTCGCGCTCTGCGGCCTCGACGGTGGTGCTCACAGCAGACGCTCCCCGTGCAGCACCTCGTCCATGTAGGTGTCGGTGCGCTCCGGCGTGGCCGGGGCTCGTACCGAGCTCGACGGGTGCCAGGTGCGCTGCACCGACGTCGACACGTCGCCGTAGTACGGGGTGATCGGCCGGGGTGCCGCCTCGTCGATCGAGTCGCGGATCAGGTCGGCCATCGGGAAGGTCTCGCGCACCTCCGGGTCGTCGTAGGCGGCGCCCCGGGCGGCGGGGTTGCCGGACTCGACCATGTACTGCGCGTTGTTCTCGACCGAGGTGATGCACTTCACCGCGTCGAGTGCCTCGTCCGGGTGGTCGGTGAACGCACCGATCGCCAGGTTGATCCCGCCCAGCGGGGGAGCGCTGGGCCGACCCTCGTCGACCCTCGGGTAGCGCGCCCAGCCGATGTCCTCGAGCACCGACGCCTCGAGCGAGCCGTCGTCGACCGCCGCGGTCGCCGCGCCGTAGACGTAGGGCCAGTTGACCATGAACGAACCCGACTCCCCCTGGAACAGCGACCTGGCCTCCTCCTCGCCGGCGGTCGCCATGTCGCCCGGCGCGGCACTCGATCGGGCGAGCCGTCCGACCACCTCGGCGGCCGCGTCGCCGGCGGGCGAGGCCATCGACGGCACCGCGTCGACGCCCGCCTCGGTGTCGGTGACGATCTCGCCGCCGCCCGAGGCGACCAGCGCGTTGATCCACACCATGTAGCCCTCGTAGCGCCGGCCCTGCACCCCGATGCGGCGCTCCTGGGACTCCGCCGCGTCGATCATCCGGGACCAGGTGAAGTCCTCGGCGCTCGGGTCGACGCCGGCGGCCTGTGCGACCGACTTCCGGTACCAGAGCAGCTGGGTGTTGGCCCAGAACGGCGTGGCGACCAGCTCGCCCTCCCAGGTGGCGGTCTCCATCGGGCCGTCGAGCACCCCGTCGGTCAACGCCGCGGCGTCCTCCTCGTCGGTGATCGCCAACAGGTACTCGGCGTTGGCGAACTCGGCGACGAAGGGCGGATCCAGGCTCATGAGGTCGACCGAGGAGTCGCCGGCCGCGAGTCGCCGCACGAGCTGCTCGCGCTGTGCATCGGCCTCGTTGGGAAGGATCTGGGTCGTGATGCGGTAGGCGCCGTCGGAGGCCTCGGAGCACTCCGCGGCGAGGGTGCGCTGACCGCCGTTGTCAGGGTTCGTGTACCAGGTCAGCGATGCAGCGCCGCCGTCGTCATCCGAGCTGCAGGCGCCGAGCGAGACCACTGCCACGGCCAGAGCGGCGATGACCCACGGACGACGGAATGAACGCAACGATCCGGACAACGAGACTCCCCTCGATGTGACGTCCATCACATCGCGTGAAGTGGCCGGTGTCAACGACCTCCGGTGGACCAGAGCGTGGTGTCGCTCGGCAACGGGTCGCCGATCGACCACGAACCGTCGCTGCAGAGCAGGTCCTGCGGCGCTGTTCCGATCAACACGTCGTCGAGATCCGCGAGGTCGAGCGGGTCCGCGCCGAGGTTCGTGATCGAGACGAAGCCACCCGGCCGTTCGAACGCGAGGACGTCGCGACCCAGGTCCAGCCAGCGCAGCTCCGGGCCGGGCGCAGCCGCGACGACCTGCCGTCGGCGTGCGAGGGCGTCGCGGTACAGCCTCAGCATCGAGTCGGGCTCGTCGCGCTGCGCCTCGCGCGTCAGGCGCGCCCAGTCCGCCGGCTGCGGCAACCACGGTTCGACGGCGGCGTCACCACTGAAGCCGAACGGTGCGGTGTCGCCCTCCCAGGGCAGGGGCACCCGGCACCCGTCGCGGCCCGGCTCGGCGCCGCCGGTGCGGTGGTGGGTCGGATCCTGGCGGACGTCGTCGGGCAGGTGCTCGACCTCGGGCAGTCCGAGCTCCTCGCCCTGGTACACGTAGGCGGAACCGGGCAGGGCGAGCATGAGCAGCGCAGCGGCCCGGGCCCTGCGCGTGCCGAGCACTCCACCGCCGTAGCGCGTGACCTCTCGCACCACGTCGTGGTTCGAGAGCACCCACGTCGCCGGAGCGCCGACCTCGTCGTGGGTCCGCAGCGTCTCCTCGATCGCCTCGCGCAGCTCGTCGGGTCGCCAGTCGGCCATCAGGAATCGGAAGTTGAAGGCGGTGTGCAGCTCGTCGGGGCGCACGTACCGGGCGAGCCGCTCGGGGCTCTTCAGGTAGGCCTCGGCGACGAACACCCGGTCGCCGTCGTAGTCATCGGCGACCCGACGCCACTCGCGGTAGACGTCGTGCACCTCGTCGCGGTCCCAGTGGGGGTGACCGACCATCGCCAGACCCCCGGTGGCGAACTCGCCCTCGATGTCGGGCAGCTCGGGGTCCTTGGCCAGGCCGTGCGCCACGTCGATGCGGAAGCCGTCGACGCCGCGGTCCAGCCACCATCGCAGGATGTCGACGAACTCGGCGCGCACCTCGGGGCTGGTCCAGTCCAGGTCCGGCTGCTCCGACGCGAAGAGGTGCAGGTACCAGTCCGCCGGTTCGTCCGCCGAGGGGACCCGCGTCCAGGCCGGTCCTCCGAAGACGCTGTGCCAGTCGTTCGGCGGCAGCTCGCCGTGCGCGCCACGCCCGGGTCGGAACACGTAGCGCGCCCGCTCGGGGGACGACGGGTCGGCGAGTGCCGTTCGGAACCACGGGTGCTCCGACGAGGTGTGGTTCGGCACGAGGTCCACGATCACCCGCACGCCGAGCTCGTGGGCGTCGTCGAAGAGGGCCTGCGCGTCGTCGAGCGTGCCGAACAGCGGATCGACGTCGCGGTGGTCCGACACGTCGTACCCGCCGTCGACCTGCGGCGACCGGTAGAAGGGGCTGAGCCAGATCGCGTCGACGCCCAGCTCCGCGATGGCGCCCAGACGATCGCGCACGCCGATCAGGTCACCGACGCCATCGCCGGATCCGTCGGCGAAGCTGCGTGGGTAGACCTGGTAGATCACCGCGTTGCGCCACCAGGGAGTCGTCTCGGCCATTCCGCCATCGTCGCGCAGCTCGACGGGTCTACCGTTCGTTCCATGTGCAGGAACATCACCGAGCTCCGCGGGCTCGAGCCGCCGGCCACCGAGGACGAGGTGCTCGCCGCCGCGGTCCAGTACGTCCGGAAGGTCACCGGCCTGCGTGCATCCAAGAACCCCGAGGTCGTCGCCGCGATGGACACCGCTGCGGCCGAGATCGCCCACATCACCCGACACCTGCTCGAGCACGTGCCCGAGCGTCGTCAACCGCCCAAGGTCGATCCGCCGCTGCGCCGCCCCGAGGTGCGTGCACGCTTGGGCCTCGAGCCCTTCGAGGCCGCCAGCGGCTGACCGCCGACGCGCACAGGGCGCGCGGTAGGTTCCAGCCATGTCGATCGAACGTCCTGTCGCACCCGATCCCTACGAGCTGCTGCCGGCGCTGCCGTCGCTCAACGTCACGAGCACGGAGCTGACCGACGGTGCCACGCTGCCCGCCGCACAGGTCGCGGCCGAGGGCAACACCTCGCCGCAGCTGAGCTGGTCGGGTGCGCCCGCCGAGACGAAGAGCTACGTGGTGTCGTGCTTCGATCCGGACGCGCCGACCCCGTCGGGCTTCTGGCACTGGACGCTCGTCGACGTGCCGGGCGACGTCACCGAGCTGGCGTCCGGCGCGGGCAACGGTGGCGCGCTGCCCGGCGGCGCGTTCCACATCCGCAACGACGCGAGCTCCAAGGACTTCTACGGAGCGGCGCCGCCCGAGGGCGACCAGGTGCACCGCTACTACTTCGCCGTGCACGCCGTCCGTGACGAGACCCTCGGCGTCGACGACGAGGCCAGCGCCGCGGTCGTGGCGTTCAACCTGGCCTTCAAGGCCGTCGCCCGCGGGCTGCTGGTGGCGACGTACCAGCACTGACCGAACGACCGCATCCCGAGCGGAGCGCCGGGGCTCAGCTCCAGGGCGGTTCTGCGTCGTCGCGGTGTGCGAGCACCTCGGCGAGTGCGTCGTCGGGGTCGAGCAGGCGCCCCGCGCGGTTCTCGTCGAGCACCCAGCGGAGGATGCGACCGAGCTCGGGGCCCGCGGCGATGCCCGCTGCCTGGAGCTGGTCGCCGTTGACGGCGGGGCGCTCGGCGCGGCGGGCGTCCTCGGCGGCGACGTACTCGGCATGTGCGGTGAGGCCGTCGACCGATCGGTGCACCCGGCGGTGCACCTCGGCGTGGCGCGACGTGACGTCGGAGTGCGCCAGTCGGATCGCCCGGTCCCAGTTCTCCCCGGCGTCGACCCGGAGTCGTCGCACGCTCGCGTCGGTCCAGTCGGTGTCGTAGGACTGCGCCCTGGCGGCGGCGGTGATGGTGACCACGACGTCCTCGGTGATCCGGTCGTCGAAGCCGAGCGCCGCGAACCGTCGACGCAGCAGTCGGATGCCGGTCGCCTCGTGGTGGTGGAAGGTGACCTTGCCGCCCTCGAAGCGCCGGGTCGCCGGCTTGCCGATGTCGTGCAGGAGCGCGGCCAGGCGCGTCACCAGATCGGCGTCGGGGCCGGTCTGGGCGACGACGGTCACGGTGTGCGCGAAGTTGTCCTTGTGGCGGTCGCCGGCGTCGTCGGAGAGCGTCTTGAGCGCCCAGACCTCGGGCAGCTGCTCCTGTGCCTCGTCCGAGGCGAGGAACTCGGTCAGCTGCTCGCTGTCGCCGGACTGCAGCACCTCGACGAGGCGCTCCTTGAACTGCATCGGTCTCCGTCTGTGTGCCGGTGTCGCGGCGTGTCGTCCCGCCGGGTCGTGGCCCGTCATCGTAGAGTCCGTCGGTGCGGTCCACCGACGGCGAGCCGCCCGACGGCACCGCAGCCCGCAGCGCACCAGACCGGCACACCAGGAGCGACGATGAGCACCTGCACCCACCTCGACACCATCGAGCAGGTCGAGCCCTCGGACGACGGCTGCCACGAGTGCCTGCAGACCGGCGGCACCTGGGTGCACCTGCGAATGTGCCAGCAGTGCGGGCACGTCGGCTGCTGCGACAACTCACCCAACCGGCACGCCACCGGGCACTTCGTGCTCAGCGAGCACCCGATCATCCGCTCGTTCGAGCCGGGCGAGGAGTGGTTCTGGTGCTACGTCGACGACGTCGGCTTCGAGCTCGACGTGCCGCCGGGACCGTCACACTCCTGAGGGCACACTCCTGAGGGCACACTCCTGAGGGCACACCTCTGAGGGCACACCTCTGGGGCCCACGCCTGCACGCAGCTGCTCACTCGCCGTCGAGGAAGCGCCGCACCCGCTCGGTCGGCGGGCCCAGGTCGAGTCCCTGCGCCACGATCCAGTCGTCGTCGCAGTAGGTGTCGCGGTAGCGCTCACCCCCGTCGCAGATCAGGCTGACGACCGACCCGGAGCTGCCGCGCCGGCGCATGTCCTCGATCAGCACCATCGCTCCCCACAGGTTCGTGCCGGTCGACCCGCCGACGTCGAGCCCGGTGGACTCGCGCAGGACCCGCATCGCGGCGATCGACTCGGCGTCGTGCACCCGGACCATGCGGTCGACGACGGTCGGCACGAACGACGCCTCGACGCGAGGACGCCCGATCCCCTCGATGAGCGACCGTCCCGTCGCCTTCGTCGTGGGGTCGCCGCTCACCCAGGCGTCGAAGAACGCCGAGCCGACCGGATCGACGAGGGCGAGTTTGGTGGCGTGGCGGCGGTACCGCAGGTAGCGCCCGATCGTGGCCGAGGTGCCGCCGGTGCCGGCGCCCACCACGATCCACTCCGGCACCGAGTGGTGCTCGCGATCGAGCTGGCGGAAGATCGACTCGGCGATGTTGTTGTTGCCACGCCAGTCGGTGGCGCGCTCCGCGAAGGTGAACTGGTCCATGAAGTGACCGCCGCACGCGGCGGCGACCTCTCGGGCGACCGCATCGACGTCCTCGGGACGCTCCACGAAGCGGCACGTGCCACCCTGCCGTTCGATGAGCTCGACCTTCTCGGCGCTGGTGCCGGTGGGCATCACGGCCACGAAGTCCAGGTCGAGCAACCGGGCGAAGTACGCCTCGGACACCGCCGTCGAACCCGACGATGCCTCGACGATCGTCGTCCCGGCCCTGATCCACCCGTTGGTCAGTCCGTAGAGGAAGAGCGAACGAGCGAGGCGGTGCTTGAGCGAGCCGGTCGGGTGCGCCGACTCGTCCTTCAGGTACAGCTGCACCTCCGGGCTGCCCGGCAGGCGCACCAGGTGCAGGTGCGTGTCGGCCGAGCGCACGCCCTCGGCCTCGACGCGGCGGACGGCCTCGTCGCTCCAGGCCCGCGCCGCGGGGTCGGACCGATCGACATCGGTCTGCGGGCGGTCGTGCATGGGCCGAGGTTACGGCGTCGATGGCGCGAGCGATTCGAGCGCCGCGGCGAGCGCTGCTGCGTCGTGACCGTCCAGGGGCCCGCCCACCAGGCGCGCGATGCCGTCGCCGTGGACCACCGCCGCCTCGGCCAGGCGCGCTCGACCGGCCTGCGACAACGAGACCCGCACCGTCCGGCGGTCCTCGGCGTCGCCGGTCCGCTCGACCAGACCCTGGTCGACGAGGCGGCCCACCAGGCGCGTGACGGTGGGCCGCGTGATCAGCACGCGGTCGGCCAGCTCACCCATCCGCACGGGGCGCCCGGCGGCGTGCAGCTGGTACAGCACGTCGTACTCGTCGAGGTCCATGCCGGTGCGGTCGCGAAGCTCGCGGTCCATCTCGGTGGTGAGTCGACGATGGGCGACGAGCAACGCCGACCACGCCCGCATGGTGGCCTCGTCGGGTGCTGGCATCAGTCGGTCACCCAGACGAGCACCTCGGCGCCCTCGGGACCGACGGTCAGCCGTCGGGAGCCGGCGCCCAGCAGCCGGGCGGCGTCGCCCTCGAGCAGCGTGCCGGCCGCCTCGAGCTCGGTGGTGCCGCGGGCGACGAACAGGTGCACGTGCGCGCCGTCGGGGACCTCGACGACCTCGTCAGGGCGGAGTCGACCGCCCCAGAGCACCGCGCCTCGCTGGCGGATCGAGATGGCTGCGTCGTGACCCTGCCCGGACGCGATCGGCTGCAGCCCTCCGGCGTCGAGCTGCGCGTTGATGTCCATCTGCTCGTAACCCGGGTCGATCGACTCGGTGTCGGGCAGCACCCACATCTGCACGAAGTGCACGTCGTCGGTGGACGACGGGTTCATCTCGGAGTGCCAGATGCCGCGGCCGGCGCTCATGCGCTGCGCCAGGCCGGGGTAGAGCTCGCCGCGGTTGCCCTCGGAGTCCTTGTGCTCCAGGCGACCCGACAGCACCCACGTGACGATCTCCATGTCGCGGTGGGGGTGGGTGTCGAAGCCGGAGCCGGCCGCCACCCGGTCGTCGTTCGAGACGAGCAGCAACCCGTGGTGGGTGTTGTCGCGGTCGAAGTGCGGTCCGAAGCTGAAGCTGTGGCTGCTGTCGAGCCAGCCGATCCGCGTGCGTGCCCGGTCGTCGGCCCGTCGGATGTCGATGTCGATCAGCTCGGTCATGGTGGCTCCTCGGTCGTGCCGTCACCCACGCCAACATCTGTTCAGGTGGAACTATTCCATGTGAACTGATCGAGTCGACGGCTCACCCCGTCCGGATGGTTCTGGCTCACCTCGCTCGCCGCACTGCCGACGGGGAGTAGACAGGAACCCGAGGGGCCGCAGCTCGCACGACCACTGGCGGTCGACGACCACGGTCGAGAGGGCGCGGACGAATGGTGAGAGAGGGCAACATGCCGGACGACGACCCAGCTCCCGACACTCCTGCTGACGACGGTCCAGCTCCCGATGTGGACGCCGAGCTCGCTCGATTGCGCGCCGAGAACGACGCACTGAGAGCACGACTCGACGCCGCACCACCGGATGCCGACGCGATCGCCGCGGTGCACACGGCCCGCTCGGTCCGGCGGCGTGCGGTCACCTCGATCGTGTTCGTGGTGCTCGGCGCCCTGTTGCTGCCGATGGCCGCGGCGACGCTCTGGACGCGCAACCAGCTGCTGGACACCGACCGCTACGTGCGGACCGTGGCCCCGCTCGCCGAGGATCCGACGCTCACGTCCGCGCTGTCGGCCCGCATCACCTCGGCCGTCGCCGAGGAGCTCGACGTCAAGTCGCTCGCGGCCGAGGTGCTGCCCGAGCGCGCCGCGTTCCTCGCCGCCCCGATCGCCTCGGGAGCCGAGAACCTCATCCGCCAGGCGACGACGCGCCTGGTCGAGAGCCGCCAGTTCCGCCGGCTCTGGGTCGAGGCGAACCGCCGCGGCCACGACGCGCTCGTCGCGGTCGTCACCGGCGAGGACGGCAAGGTCGTCTCGACCAAGGACGGCAAGGTCGTGATCTCGCTCGGGCCGATCGTCGAGGAGGTGCTGAAGGCCGTCGACCAGCAGTTCGGCATCGACATCTCGTCACGCATCCCGACCGACCGCATCGACGTCGACTTCGAGATCATCGACTCCCGCCAGCTCGCCGAGGCGCAGACCTACGTCCGCCTGCTGGACCGGATCTCGTGGTTCAGCGTCCTGCTCGCGCTCGGGTTCCTCATCGCGGCGGTCGCGATCGCACCCGACCGGCGCAAGGGCGTGCTGCGCGTCGGCATCGGCGTGACGCTGTCGATGCTGCTGACGCTGATCGCCATGGCCTTCGCCCGCGACATGTACCTCACCAACCTGCCCGACTTCGTGCAACGCGCCGATGCGGCCGCGGTCATCTACGACACGCTGGTGCGGTTCTTCATCCAGGCCCTCCGGGTGCTGCTCGCCATCGGCGTCGTGCTGCTCGCCGGCGCGTGGCTCGCCGGACCCTCGGCGCCCGCTCGCCGCTTGCGCGGTTGGTGGGACGCGCTGCTCGGTCGCGGCGGCAGCGGGATCGGCAACACCGTCGACCTGGGCCCCGTCCCGGCGTTCGTCGCACGTCACCTCGGCGTGTTCCGCGCCGTGATCCTGATCATCGCGGCGCTCACGCTCGTGACCTGGAACCTGCCGACCGGCAAGGTCGTGCTCCTGATCGCGCTGTGCACGCTGATCCCGCTGGCGTTGGTGCAGCTGCTCGCCGGCGCAGGTCGCACCGAGCTCGAGGCCGCGTCGTCCGCGACCCTCGTCGCCGCCCCTGACGCCCACCCTGAACCCGGCCAGTGAGCGGAGTTCGCCACCCGTGATCACCGTGCTCGACCAGGTCGAGGTGACCTCACGTTGTCTCGAGGTGCACGTGGCCAGCGAGGTGCTCGAGGCCGAGACACGCGTGCGGGTGCTCGCGCCGTGCTCGGGCGTCGACGCCCCGGACCGCCCGGTGCTCTGGTTGCTGCACGGCGGCGACGACGACTTCCGATCCTGGACCGACGCCGGAGCGGCCGAGGCGGTGACCGAGGCGCTCGACGCCTGGGTCGTCATGCCCGACTGCGGTCCGGGCGGCTGGTACACCGACTGGTTCCGGGTCGGACCGGCACCGGGCACGCAGCAGTGGGAGACCCACCATCTCGTCGAGCTCCGTAGCTGGATCGAGACGACCCGCCGCACCCGCACCGATCGCGGCGGCCGAGCGGTGGTCGGGCTGTCCATGGGCGGCTACGGCGCGCTGGTCTACTCGGCGCGTCATCCCGAGCTGTTCGGGTTCTGCGCGGCGTTCTCACCCGCGGCCGACATCGTCGACCCGGACTTCGGCGTGTTCGTCGATGCGCTCTCGGCGCTGAACGGCGGCGAACCCGGCTGCATCTGGGGCGATCGCCTCCGGCAGCTCGACAACTGGCGTGCGCACAACCCGGTCGACCTGGCCGAGCGGCTCGCGTCGACGCAGCTCCAACTGCGCACCCGCGACGGACGCGCCGGTGGACCCTTCGACGAGGGCACCACCGACGATCTGGTCGAACGGGCGGTGTGGCACACCGCCTGCACGATGCACCGACGGCTCGACGAACTGGGCATCGCCCACCTCTGGAGCGACGAAGGACCGGGCGCGCACGACTGGCCGTACTGGACCGCGGATCTCACCGCGACGCTCCCCGCCGTCACCGCGTACTTCGCCGGCGCACCGGCCCGATGACCACCGCTGCCACGGTCGCCGTCGTCGGCGGCGGACCGGCCGGGATGATCGCGGCCGAGCGACTGGCCTCCGAGGGTCACCACGTGGTGCTCTTCGACCGGATGGCGGCGCTCGGACGGAAGTTCCTGGTCGCCGGCCGGGGCGGCCTGAACCTCACCCACAGCGAGCCCTTCGAGGCGTTCCTCGGCCGCTACGGCGAGGCCGCATCCTGGCTCGAACCCGTGCTGCGCGCCTTCGATCCGGCGGCACTCGTCGAGTGGTGCGAGGGCCTCGGCCAACCGACGTTCGTCGGGTCCAGCGGTCGCATCTTCCCGACCGGGTTCCGGGCGAACCAGCTCCTGGCCGCGTGGGAGCAGCGCCTGGTCGACCTGGGCGTCGAGATCCGCACCCGCCACCGCTGGACGGGCTGGGACGACGACGGGGCGTTGCGCTTCGACGCCGCGTCGTTCACCGCGGATGCCACTGTGCTCGCACTGGGTGGTGCGAGCTGGCCGAACACCGGATCCGACGGCACGTGGACCGAGCCCCTCGGCGCACAGGACGTCGCGGTGGCACCGTTGCGTCCGGCGAACAGCGGCTTCGTCGTGGAGTGGTCCGAGATCATGGTGCGGGACCTGGCGGGCACGCCCGTCAAGAACATCGGCGTGCGAGTCGGCGGCGCGACGGCGCGGGGTGAGCTGATGATCACCGACACCGGGCTCGAGGGCGGCGCCCTCTACGCGGTGTCACGTGAGCTGCGCGACGTCGTCGAGGCCGAGGGCTCTGCCGTGCTCGAGGTCGACCTGCTGCCGGACCTCGAGGCCGACGCCCTCGTCGCCCGCGTCGCGAAACGACGGGCCAAGGACTCGACCGCCACCGTGCTGCATCGTCACCTCGGCCTCGACCGGGCGAAGATCGCACTGCTGCGCGACGTGACCTCGAACCAGATCCCCGCCGACCACACGTCGCTCGTCGCCCTGGTGAAGGCGCTGCCGGTGCGCGTACTCGCTCCGGAGGGCATCGAGCGGGCGATCTCGACCTCTGGCGGGGTCCGGTCGGACGAGCTCGACGAGCACCTCATGTTGATCCGGCGGCCCGGCACGTTCGTGGCGGGGGAGATGCTCGACTGGGACGCGCCGACGGGCGGTTACCTGCTGCAGGCCAGCTTCAGCACCGGCGTCGCCGCCGCGCAGGGCGTCGTCGACTGGCTCGAGCGGGTGGATCCCGACGTCGACGGGATCCACCGTCCGTAGCGCTCATCCCTGCTCATCGGTCGGTGCGGATGATCTCCGGCATCGGATAGGTGTCCGTCAGGATCGCCTGGCCCGGCTGGTAGGTGCGGAGGATCGGACGGAAGTTGCCCGACGACGGCGTGGGGAGCCAGTTGGATTCGCGGTCCGCTCCCGGTGAGGTCGCCTGGAGGTGGATCGTGACGGAACCGTCCGGACCCGTCACGAGGCCCGGGCTGCGATCGCCGAGCGAATACCGATCGATCGGGTTGTCGACGAGGTAGAAGCGAGGCACGTCGTACATCGTCAAGGACCAGAAGGCATCCGCGGGTGGCGCCGGCGAGAACGTCACCGTGTAGCACCCGGCTCCGTCGAGCGGTTCACCGTCCGAATCGGCGAAGATCAGGTCGTAACACGCCTCGTAGCCGTGGTTCCCCCACAGCCCTGCCCGGGCGGCGACGGCCCGGTTGACCGCAGCCTTCGAACGGTCCTCGATCTTCCACTCAGGAGCGTCGAGCGTTCCGACCTCGAAGTAGTCGAGGTTGTAGTCGAAGTAGTGCTTCGCGCTCAGCCAGCCGCCGCCCGTTCCGCCCCCTCGGGCCAGCTGCTCGATCGTGTCGGCTCCGGCCTTCCCGCCGGCACGCAACGCGTCGGCCACGGTCGGGTCCGGATCGACGAACGGCGACTCGGCCGCCGTCAGACCCAGCGTGTCGAGAGTCGCCACGAACGGTGCGTCGCCGGCGGGCGGGGGGAACTCAGCGAGAGCCACACGGAGTCGCTCCCACCAGGCCAGACCGTCCGCGACACCCGCAACCGGCGCCGGCATGCCCGCGAGCGGCGCCGACGGATCGACGACCGACAGGCTGAACTGGTCCTGGAGCGCGTGCACCGCGGCCAGGTCATCGACGCCGTCGACCTGGATCCGACCGACGATGATCGCAATGGTCGTGGGTGAGTGCACGACGGTCGAACCGTCGTCGACGGAGCCCCGGAAACCGGGGGGAACGAAGGTGAACGACCCGGCGGCCGTCCCTGTTCCTCGCCGGCCGATGTAGGCGAAGTTGTTGGTCCAGGCGTCGATGCACTGGAGCACGTAGTAGCGGTCCGCGGTGTCCGGGACGTCGAGACGGACCGGACCGCCGGACAGGTCGAGCGGGGCGATCAGGTACAGGGTGTCGTTGTTCGGGCTGACGAACTCGGTGGTGTGGTCCACGAGGGAACGGACGGGAGCGAACGTGTTCCACGACACCGGGTGATCGAACATCGTGCCCCGCCCGGTCACCACCTTGTCGATCTCGTCGAGGTTGTAGAGCACCGGATAGCCGTACACGTAGCTCCGTGTCGCGGCCTGCACCAGCTGTTCATCCGCCATCCATCGCTCCTGTGGGACATGGTCGACCGGGTCATCGACCCAGTTCGACATCATTCCTCAGACCGACTCTGTCCCGAACCGCCCGAAACGGGTGATCCTGTCGATCAGGCTCGCGGATCGACGACCTGGCCGGATCCGGATGCTCAGCGACGAACGGCCCGGTACACCACGAACTTCGGGTTGCTCGCCACGACGTCGCAGTTGCCGAACAGGCGCTTGAGCTTGGCGTGGTACGCCAGGTGGCGGTTGCCGACCACCCAGAGCTCGCCGCCGGTGCGCAACGCGACGCGTGCATCGCTGAACATCTGCCACGCCGTCGCGTCACCCAGCGCGTTGTCGGTGTGGAACGGCGGGTTGTTCAGCACCAGGTCGATGCTGCCACCGGGGATCGGCGGCTCCTCGGACAGGTGGGCGATGCCGTCACCGACGACGAAGCGGGCCTCACCCGGGGTGTCGTCCGGACGAGGTCCGACGTTCGCCCGGTACGTGGCACGCGCCGAGTCGACCGCCAGGTAGGACTCGTCGATGAAGGTGACCTCGGCTCCGGGGCTGTCGAGCGCCACGACGGTGCCGACGATGCCGTTGCCGCAGCCGAGGTCCACCACGTGCTCGCCGTCGGCGACCTCTGGCAGGTGCTCCAGCAGCAGCGCCGTGCCGGCGTCGAGGCGGGTGGGGGAGAAACCCGAGGCCTGGTTCACGACGGTGATCGGTCCGGGCTCGACGCTGTAGGTCGTCGGCCATGTCTCCGGCTCCGGCGCACGGTCGGCCGACGGCGTGCAGTGGATCAGCCGGGCCTTGCGGGTCGCTCGTGAGGTGGTCGTCGGGCCGAGGATGCGGTCGAACGCCTCGAGGGTCGAGGTGTGGATGTGCTTCGCCATCGCCGCACCCACCACGACGGTGTCCGCGGTGACGACCCGGGCGAGCCGTCGGAGCTCGAACTCGAGCATGGCGAGGGTGCGGGGGACCCGCACCACGACCAGTGAGGGGTGCCGTGGCAGGGTGGCCAGCGGGTCGACGACGGTCACCGAGTCGTCCGCCAGGTCGTTCGCCGCGAGGTTCCGTCGGATGGCACGCACCGACACGTAGGAGTCGGTGAGCGTGGTGGGTCGCCGGTGGGCGAGCGCGGTGCTCAGGGCGCCGTGGGCGTCGTTGACGATCAGCACCGAGCCGCCCTCGGCGCACTCGCTGTCGATGTGGCGCAGCACCAGTTCGTCGGCCGCGTCCCACGCTCGGAGGGGGTCCTTGGGCCGCAGCGGCTCACGGGTCAGCGTGAAGGAGCCCTGCGGGACCTCGAGTCGGTTCACGATCCGTCGCGGTCGCGTCGCACCGTGACCTTGCGACCCTTGAGCGTCGTGCGCTTCAGCGCCCAGGTCACCTCGTCGACGGCCTCCTCGGGCACCTCGACGAGCGAGAAACGCGGCGCGATGTCGATCGCACCGATCTGGCGCCCCTCGAGCCGGGTCTCGTTGGCGATCGCACCGACCAGGTCCTGGGGACGGATGCCCGCTTCACGACCTGCGCTGATGAACACCTTGGCCATGCCCGGCGACGGACCACGACGAGGGCGTCCCTTGCCCCGCTCACCACGATCACCCTGGTCGCCACGGTCACCGCGGTCGTCGCGGCGCGGTCCTTTGCGGTCGTCGCGGTCGCGACGCACCGACACGTCCGGGATCTCGACGTCGTCCTCGGCGGCGGCACCGGTGGCCTCGTGGGCCATCTTCACCGCGGCGAGTGCGATCTCGACGATGTCGTGGTCGTCGGAGAGCGCGTCCACGACGACCCGGTACTGATCCAGGTCGTCGGCGTCGAGCATCTCGGAGAGGTTGGCCATGGTGAGCTCGAGTCGGCGGCTGCGGAGATCCGCGACCGTCGGCACCTTCTTGATGTCGATGTGCTGACCGGTGACGCGCTCGATGTTCTTGAGCATCCGGTGCTCGCGCGGACCGGCGAGGGTGATCGCCGTGCCTTCGCGCCCGGCGCGCCCGACACGACCGATGCGGTGCACGTAGGCCTCGGGCGCCGAGGGCACGTCGTAGTTCACGACGTGGGTCAGCGTGTCGACATCGAGGCCTCGTGCGGCGACGTCGGTCGCGAGCAGCAGGTCCGCGGTGCCGTTGCGCAGCCGGCCCATCACCCGGTCGCGCTGCTCCTGGCTCATGCCGCCGTGCAGCCCCTCGGCGCGGTAGCCGCGGCCGTTCAGCGTCTCGGCGAGCTGGTCGACCTCGTTGCGGGTCCGACAGAACACGATCGCCGCGGTCGGCATCTCGACGTCCAGGATGCGGCCCAACGCGGCGGCCTTGTGCGAGCGCGGCACGACGTACGCGGTCTGGGTCACCTTCGGCGCGTCGCCGGGGGCGGGGGTGGCCCGCTCGATCTCGATGCGGACCGGATCGTTCAGGTGACGGTTCACCAGACCGTTGAGACGCGACGGCATGGTGGCCGAGAACAGGACGGTCTGTCGTTCCGAAGGCGCGGACTCCAGGATCTTCTCGATGTCCTCGGCGAAGCCCATGTCGAGCATCTCGTCGGCCTCGTCGAGCACCACGACCTCGATCGAGTGCAGCCGCAGCGTGCCGCGTTGCAGGTGGTCGATCGCCCGGCCCGGGGTCGCGACGACCACGTCGACGCCCTGGTCGAGTGCCCGGAGCTGACGGAAGATCGGCTGGCCGCCGTAGATCGGCACCACGCGGGTGCCCATCCGCCGCCCGTAGCGGTGCACCGCCTCGGACACCTGCATGGCGAGCTCACGGGTCGGCACGAGGATCAGCGCCGCCGGATCCTTCGCCTTGGTGTCGGGGGAGCTGCGGTGCAGGATCGGCAGCGCGAACGCCGCGGTCTTGCCGGTGCCGGTGGCCGCCTTGCCGAGCAGGTCACCGCCGGTGAGCATCGCGGGGATGGCCGCACGCTGGATCGGAGTGGGCTCCTCGTAGCCGAGGTCGTCGAGCACGGCGATCAGCTCGTCCCGCAACCCGAGGTCGGAGAATCCCGCCTCGGGCGCGTCGGTCGGGTGGTCGTCGTGGGATTCCATCACTGGCTACGGTGTCACGTTCCGTGGCCGATCTCGAATCGGTCGCCGCGCCGAGACCGTACGATGGTCCGCACAACTCGCGCTGGACCCACGGTCGGTCGCAGCGCCGGAACGATGGGTGTGCGCACATGCCACAACAGGTGTGGAGGGGATCGATCTCGTTCGGTCTGGTCAACATCGGTGTGAAGGCCTTTTCGGCGACCAGGGACCAGAAGGTCCACTTCCACCAGATCGACCGCAACAGCGGATCGCGCATCGGCTACGACAAGGTCGCCAAGTCGACGGGGGAGAAGGTCGCCTCGGCCGACATCGCGCTCGGCTACGAGATCGACTCGGGCCGCTACGTCACCTTCGACCCGGAGGAGATCGCGGCCATGCGCCCCCGGGCCACGAAGATGGTCGAGATCTCCGACTTCGTCGACCTGGAGTCGATCGACCCGGTGTTCTACGAGAAGACCTACTGGCTGGTGCCGACCGACGAGGGCGCGGAGAAGGCCTACGGGCTGCTCGCCACCGCCATGGAGCAGCAGCAGCGCGTCGGCATCGGCATGGTCGTCATGCGCAACAAGCAGCACCTGGCCGCCATCCGCCCCCTCGACGGTGCGCTCGCCATGTCGACCATGCGCTTCGCGGACGAGGTCGTCGAGCGCGACACGCTGCCGGGCATCCCCGACGAGGTCTCGCCGTCGGCCAAGGAGCTCGCGCTCGCCACCGAGATCATCACCAGCCTCGCGGCCGAGTGGGAACCCGACCGCTACCACGACTCCTACACCGCCGAGCTGCGCTCCCTCATCGAGCAGAAGGCCGCGGGTGACGAGATCACCGAAGAGGCCGAGGGCGACGAGGCCCCCGACGCCGCGGTCGTCGACCTGATGGCCGCGCTCGAGGCGAGCGTGAAGGCCGCCAAACGACCGCGTGCCGCCGACGACGCCGACGACGACGCCGCCGACGACGATGCCGCGGCGGCGAAGCCCGCCGCGAAGAAGGCACCGGCGAAGAAGCGCGCCTCGAAGAAGACGGCCTGACGCCGATGGGCACGGCTCCGCGTCCCCCGGGTCGCATCCGACGTCTCGCCGAGGAGCTCGACGAGACGGGCTTCCGCTTCGCGGGCACCGACGAGGTCGTGGCGTTGGTCCTCGAGGAGCTCGACTACGCCATGCACCCCGCCGTGCACGAGCGGCGGGTGCCCACCTTCGGCAGCGTGGTGTCACCCTCGGTCGAGCCCGAGGCGTGGGAGGACCCGACCGACCTCGAGGTGCTGCGCCGCACGATCGGTTCGTTCCCGCTGCCCGAGGCACGCCGCTTCGCCGATGGTCTGTCGAGCTGGTTGGTGCGGTGGTCCGACGGCAGCAACGACTCGGTGGTCTTCGACCGGGCGGCGGGCTCCGAGCGTGACCTGGTGGTGCTCGCGGGCGCCACGGGCGGCACGCTGCTGCAGCGACACCCGATGGGCGTGGTGCGTGCCGTCGGCGAGTTCGGCGTGCTGCGCTACGACGGGCTGTCGTGGCACCACGAGCCACCGGTGTCGGGCTGGATCGACACGATGGCCGCGTGCTCCGAGCTCGGCGACCGCCTCGTGCTCTCCAAGTTGCTGACCTTCGCGGTGCACGACCTCGGCGCCCGCGGGATCGGCGCGATCCTCGTCTACCGACCCGACGCGGACAGCGAGGGATCCTTCCAACTGCGCCTGCCGGTGCCACCGCCGCTGCACATCGGCCGACCCGCGGACCTGGCACCCCTGAGCCACGTGCTCGCCCAGGTCGACGGCGCGGCGGTGTTCGATCTGGGCGGCACGCTGCGCGAGCTCGGCGTGCGCCTGGTGCCCACCCCCGAGGCCGAGACCGAAGTCGCCGGCTACCGGGGCATGCGCCATACCGCAGGGCGCCGCTACAGCAGCGACGACACCTTCGCCACGGTGATCGTGGTCAGCGAGGACGGCCCGGTCACCGTGTTCCGCGGCGGTGAGATCGTGGGCCGGTCCGAGGGCGACTGAACATCGTCGACTCGGTGCCGTCGACCCGGAGCAAATAGCCTTCGGTGCGGATCGACGAACCGTCAGCCACCGTCCACCCGCCGGGTGAGTGCACCGAGCACACCCGGAACCCCTCTCGAGGAGCAGTCCCATGGTCGCAGTCTCCGCACGCCAGCGTGCGATCGAAGCCGTCAGCACCTACCGGCCGTCGGTCGACCCGATCCCGGGCGACGAAGCGCCGGGTGAGCTGTTCGGTTCGAACGTCTTCTCCCAGACCGTCATGCAGCGCCGTCTGCCCAAGCAGGTCTACCGGTCGGTCGTCGCGACGATCGAGCACTCCGAGCCGCTCGACCCCTCGGTCGCCGACATCGTCGCCTCGGCGATGAAGGACTGGGCCATCGAGAAGGGCGCGACGCACTACGCGCACGTCTTCTACCCGCTGACCGGGCTCACCGCCGAGAAGCACGACAGCTTCCTCGAGCCCGACGGCAACGGCGCGTCGATCGCCGAGTTCGCCGGCAAGACGCTGGTCCAGGGCGAACCGGATGCGTCGAGCTTCCCGAACGGTGGGCTGCGCCAGACCTTCGAGGCCCGTGGCTACACCGGCTGGGACGTCACCAGCCCGGCGTACATCCTCGAGAACCCCAACGGGAACACGCTGTGCATCCCGACGGTGTTCGTCTCGTGGACGGGCGAGGCGCTCGACAAGAAGACGCCGCTCCTGCGCTCGCAGCAGGCCCTGAGCGTGCAGGCGCAGCGTGTGCTCGCGCTCTTCGGCCACGACGAGATCAGCGCGGTGTCGTCCTTCGCCGGCGCCGAGCAGGAGTACTTCCTGATCGACCGGCACTTCTTCTTCGGCCGGCCCGACCTGATGGCCAGCGGCCGCACCCTCTTCGGCGCCCCCGCACCGAAGGGCCAGGAGTTCGACGACCACTACTTCGGCGCCATCCCCGAGCGCGTGCTCGCCTTCATGCTCGAGACCGAGCGCGAGCTGTTCAAGCTCGGCATTCCCGCCAAGACCCGCCACAACGAGGTCGCCCCCGGCCAGTTCGAGCTGGCACCCCTGTTCGAACAGGCCAACATCGCGACCGACCACCAGCAGCAGTTGATGGGCACGCTGCGCCGCGTCGCGGAGAAGTACGACATGGAGTGCCTGCTGCACGAGAAGCCCTTCGCGGGCGTCAACGGCTCCGGCAAGCACGTCAACTTCTCCATCGGCAACGCGACGCAGGGCAACCTGCTCAACCCGGGTGCCACCCCGCACGAGAACGCCCAGTTCCTCGTGTTCTGCGCAGCGGTCATCCGCGGCGTGCACAAGTACGGCGGCGTCCTGCGTGCCGTCGTCGCGTCCTCCCGCAACGACCATCGACTCGGGGCCAACGAGGCACCGCCCGCGATCATCTCGATCTTCCTCGGCGAGCAGCTGACCGACGTGTTCGACCAGATCGTCAAGGGCGGCGCGACCGAGTCCAAGGAGCGCGGCCAGCTGATCGTGGGCGTCGACACCCTGCCGGCGCTGCCGACCGACCCGGGCGACCGCAACCGGACGAGCCCGTTCGCCTTCACGGGCAACCGGTTCGAGTTCCGCGCCCCGGGGTCCTCGCAGTCGATCGCCGGGCCCCTCGTCGCGCTGAACACGATCGTCGCCGACTCGCTCGACGTGATCGCCACCGAGCTCGAGGCCGCCATGGCCGACCCCGGGGCCGACTTCAACGAGGCCGTCC
>JALYWI010000199.1 GCA_030852785.1 Actinomycetota bacterium | reverse complement strand
CTCGCAGCGGTGCGCCGAACGCGCCGGCGCCGAGTCCCCAGGCCACCGCGCCGGCACCCCCGCCTCCGCCCCCGGTCGCCGCGCCGAACGGCCGCGCCTCGGCGGCGATCTCGGCTGCGATGTCTCGTCTCGGCACGCCGTACCGCTGGGGTGGCACGACATCCGCCGGCTTCGACTGCTCGGGTCTCATGCTCTGGTCGTGGGCCCAGGCCGGTGTCTCGCTCCCGCGCACCTCGGGTGCGCAGCGCTCGGCGACACAGCGCATCTCCTACGACCAGCTGCAGCCGGGCGACCTGGTGTTCTCGGGCAACCCCGTCTACCACGTCGGCATGTACATCGGTGGGGGTCAGATGATCCACTCCCCGCAGACCGGCGACGTCGTGAAGATCTCCGGGGTCCGTCAGGGCGGTTCGACGACCTACGGCCGCATCGGCTGACCACTCGGGTGACGCGTCCGTCGGGCTCCGACGGATCGCCCGGTGCCGTTGCCGGTGCCGTTGCCGGCGCTCAGGTGCCGGCGAGTCGGGCGATGACCGGCGCCATGTCGTCGAGGGACGACGCCGAGAGCCCGATCGCCGAGATCCCGAACCGCTCACGGCGCGCCTCGAGGTCCTCGACGATCTGATCGACGGTGCCGCACAGGGCGTGCGGCGAGTGACGCGCCTCGTCCGCGGTGAGGCCGAAGCCGTCAGCGAACAGCTCGAACATCGCGTCGCGATCGTCGGTGACGATGGCGAGGTGCACGCGTGTCTGCAGCTCGATCTGCTCGAAGCGATCGCCGGCTGCGGCCCGCACGATGGCGATCTTCTCCTCGGTGGCCGCGGCGGTCGCACTCGGACCTGCGGCCGCGTCGATCACCCCGGCGGTCAGCGTGGGGTTGAGGCCGACGATGTCGGCGTGCCGCCCGGCCAGGGCGAGCACCTTCGGGCCGCCTCCGCCGATCACGATGGGCGGCCTGGGCGACTGCACCGGCCGCGGCAGCCCGACCAGGCCGGTCACGGTGTAGTGGGTCCCGTCGAAGTTCGTGACGTCGTCGGTCCACATCGAGGTGATGATCTCGAGGGCCTCCTCGAGCCGTGCGATCCGGACCCCGGGGCGGTCCATCGCGATGCCCGACGCGGCGTAGTCGTCGGTCATCCAACCGGCACCGATGCCGAAGTCGAGGCGTCCACCGGAGAGCACGTCGATCGTGGCGGCCTCCTTGGCCAGCACGACCGGATGCCGGTAGTCGTTGCAGAACACGAGCGAGCCCACCCGGAGCGTCGTCGTGGCGTCGGCGACCGCCATCAGGCCCGCGATCGGGGCCACCTGGTCGTCGAGGTGGTCGGCCATCGTGAGCGTCGACACCCCGAGGTCCTCGGCCTTGCGGGCGAGTGGGCGGAGCTCGTCGGGGTGCTGCAGGCGCGACGCCTGGATCGTGAATCGGAAGGGCCGTGGAGCGGGTGTCGACATCGCCGCCGACCGTAGTTCGCCCCCACTACCGTCGACGCATGACGACCGACGCACTCACCGACTTCACCCGTGAGACGTTCACCTTCGGCGGGACCCGTCGTGAGGTGTACCGGGCAGGCAGCGGCACGGCCGTCATCGTGATGGCCGAGCTCCCCGGCATCACGCCCGCGGTCGCCGGGTTCGCCCGACGGATCGTCGAGCGTGGCCACACCGTGTTCATGCCGAACCTCTTCGGCGAACCGGGCGCCGACAGCACGCCGGCGAACGTCGCGAAGGTGGCGCCGAAGGTGTGCGTGTCCAAGGAGTTCCGAGCGTTCGCCCTCCGGACGACTCCGCCCGCCATCGATTGGCTGCGGGCACTGGCCCGCCATGCCCACGAGGAGTGCGGTGGCCCCGGCGTCGGTGCGGTGGGCATGTGCTTCACGGGAGGGTTCGCCCTGGCCATGTCGACCGAACCCGCGCTGCTCGCACCGGTGCTTTCGCAGCCGTCGCTGCCCATCGCGGTGACCCGGTCCCGCGGGGCCGACGTCGGATGCTCCGACGCCGACATGCTCGAGGTGATGGAGCGAGCGGACCGCGACGACCTGTGCGTGCTCGGCCTGCGGTTCACCGAGGACCGGCTCGTGCCGGGAGCGAGGTTCCGGTCGCTGGAGCGCCTGCTGGGAGACCACTTCATCGGCGTCGAGATCGATTCCTCGAAGGGCAACCCGTGGGGGCACAAGGCGGTCGCCCACTCGGTGCTCACCGAGGACCTGATCGACGAGCCGGGCCAGCCCACCCGCGATGCCCTGGAACAGGTCCTCGACTTCTTCGACGAGCGCCTCGCCGGCTGACGCCGACCCGTCCGCGCCATCTACGATCGACGGCATGCGGCACGAGCTCGATGACACGGATCCCGAGGTGCGCCGTCGCCAGATTGCATCCATCAAGGCGATGACGTCGGCGGAGCGCGTGGCTCTTGCCGACGAGCTCAGCACTGCGGTGATCGAACTCTCGATCGCCGACGTCCGGGCGTCGTCTCCGGATGCGACTGGTGTGCAGCTCCTCCGAGAGGTCACCGCACGTCGCTTCGGTCGGGAGCTCGCCGATCGGGCTCACGGCGTGAAGCAGAAGGCTCCGTGAGCCTTGGGCCGCTCGGCCTGCTGGACCGGATCGTTGGAATCCTCGACGAGGTCTCGATCCCCTACGCAATCGGCGGATCGTTCGCCGCGTCGTTCTTCGGGGAGCCACGTGCGACCGCAGACCTGGATGTGGCGATCGTCGCCGACGCCGTTGCGGGGGAGGCGTTGCTCGCGCGACTCGGTGTCGAGTTCTACGTGCCGGAGGCATCGGCACGCGCAGCAATCCGATCCCATGAGTCGTTCAACGCCATCCCCACTGATTCAGCGATGAAGGTGGACCTCTTCCCACTGGGCCAGGGGCTCCTGGACCGGCGACAGATCGAGCGTCGCGTCGGGCGAACGCTGCCATCCGGGCGCGTCGTCTGGGTGACGTCACCCGAGGATGTCGTGCTGCGCAAGCTCGACTGGTACCAGCAAGGCGGGCAACGATCCGACCGGCAGTGGAACGATGTCGTAGGGGTGCTCCGGGTCACCAGCGAGCGAATGGACTTGGACGACCTGCTCACCGCTGCGCTGACCCTTGGCCTTGACGACCTGCTCGACAGCGCGCTGGTCGAAGCGGACGTGCAGCGCTGACGGGTCGTCGCAGCCCACGAACTCGGGCCTGAGCGCGACCTCCCAGGTCGCTGCGAGCCCCGAGTCGGCCAGCCGCCGGGGTCGGTCGCTGAATCCGGGCTGTCAGAGGCCCCAACTAGAGTCGGTGGCGATGCCCTCCGATGCCGCGCCGCCCGAGAATCCGCTGCTCGAAGGGCTGAACCCGGCGCAGTTCGAGGCCGTCGCCCATGGCGAGGGGCCCCTGCTCGTCGTCGCCGGGGCGGGGTCCGGCAAGACACGGGTGCTGACCCATCGCATCGCGCATCTCATCGAGGAGCACCGGGTCTCGCCGTTCGAGATCCTGGCGATCACGTTCACCAACAAGGCCGCGGCAGAGATGCGCGAACGTGTCGGGCGTCTGGTCGGCCCCATCGCCCAGAAGATGTGGGTCTCCACCTTCCACTCTGCGTGCGTGCGGATCCTGCGTCGTGACGCCACACGCCTCGGCTACCCGTCGTCGTTCACGATCTACGACCAGGCCGACGCCGTCCGCCTGACGTCGTACGTGCTGCGCGACCTCAACATCGACCCGCGACGGTTCCCGCCGCGGGCGGTGCACTCGGCCATCTCCGCGGCCAAGAACGACGGCGTCGACTTCGACAGCTACCGCGAGAACGCCAAGAACATCTACGACCGCAAGATCGCCGAGGTCTACACCGAGTACCAGCTGCGCCTGCACCGCGCCGGTGCGATGGACTTCGACGACCTGCTCGCCGTCACCGTCCAGCTGCTCCAGACCCAGCCCGACGTGCTGCAGCACTACCAGGACCGGTTCCGTCACGTGCTCGTCGACGAGTACCAGGACACCAACGTCGTGCAGAACGACCTGGTCATGCTGCTCGGCGAGGAGCACCGCAACGTCTGCGTGGTGGGGGACTCGGACCAGTCGGTGTACCGCTTTCGAGGCGCTGACATGCGCAACATCCTCGAGTTCGAGAACTCCTTCCCGGATGCGACCCTGGTCGTGCTCGAGCAGAACTACCGTTCGACGCAGACCATCCTCGACGCAGCGAACGCGGTCATCGCCCACAACGTGGCCCGCAAGCCCAAGGACCTGTGGACCGAGTCCGGCGCCGGCGACAAGATCGTCCGCTTCCAGGGCGAGGACGAGATCGACGAGTCGCAGTGGATCACCCGTGAGATGTCGCGACTGCACGACGGCGGCGACGTGCGCTGGTCCGACATGGCGGTCTTCTACCGGACCAACGCGCAGAGCCGCGTGCTCGAGGAGCAGTTCCTGCGGGCCGGTGTGCCGTACCGCGTCGTGGGTGGCACACGCTTCTACGACCGCCGCGAGATCAAGGACGCGATGGCCTACCTGAAGGGCATCGTGAACACCACCGACGAGGTCAGCCTCAAGCGCGTGCTCAACGTGCCCAAGCGGGGCGTCGGCGATCAGACCGTCGGTCGCCTCGAGGCCTTCGCCCGTGCGAAGGACCTCTCGTTCGTCGACGCGCTGCGCCGCTGGGACGAGGCGGGTGTCGCTCCTCGGTCCGCTCGCGGGATCGAGTCGTTCCTCGGCATCCTCGACGACCTCGGCACCCAGGTCGACGACGGACCCGCGGCGTTGCTCGAGTCGATCCTCGACCGCTCCGGCTACCTGGCCGAGCTCGCCGCGGACCCCTCGATCGAGAACGACTCGCGCGCCGAGAACCTGGCCGAGCTCGTCGGCATGGCGAAGGACCACACCACCGTCGCCGAGTTCCTCGAACAGGTCTCGCTGGTGGCCGACACCGACCAGCTGCCCGACCCCGACGACCCGTCCGAGACCGGTGTGGTCATGATGACGCTGCACTCGGCCAAGGGCCTCGAGTTCCCGGTCGTGTTCATCGCCGGCATGGAGGAGAGCGTGTTCCCGCACATGCGCGCCCTCACCGAGCCCGCAGAGCTCGAAGAGGAGCGGCGGCTCTGCTACGTCGGGCTCACCAGAGCACGCGAGCGCCTCTACCTGTCGCACGCCTGGTGTCGCACCCTGCACGGCACCACCCAGTACAACCCGCCCAGTCGGTTCCTCGACGAGATCCCGTCGCAGCTGATCGAGGACTCCCCGGCCAGCAGGTCGCGGGCGTCGCGCTCCGGGCGGGGGCGTGGCGGCGACTCCGGTGGCGGCTGGCAGTCGACCTCGTGGTCGCCCGCCGGGCGCGAGCGTGCCGTCGACCGTGCCACCCGACCGGCACCACCCCGACCCACCCGTGCACACGAGCTGCAGTTCAAGGTCGGCGACGACGTGCGACACAACGTCTGGGGCGAGGGCGTCGTGCTGCTCGTCGAGGGCGACGGCGACAAGGCGGAAGCCGTCGTGCGCTTCTCGACGGTGGGCGAGAAGCGCCTGCTGCTGTCCTGGGCCCCCCTGGAGAAGGCATGAGCGAGGCGCCGGCCGGGGCGGCACGATGATCTCCCGGTCGCTCGTGGGACGCGCCGCGTTCGCGCTCGGTCGGACCGCCACGCTCTCCGACCTGATGGACCGCCTCGCCGAGCTGCACGGTGACGCCGTCATGGTGACCGAGGAGCTCGAACCGGGCCGCGTCCGCGAGCTCACCTACACCGCAGCGGCGGAGCAGGTGCGCGTCTGGTCCGCCGCCGTGGCTGCCCGCACCACGCCGGGTCAGCCCGTGGTCGTCGCGACGCCGAACGGCTTCGACCAGTTCCTGGTCTGCCTCGCGGTCGCCCGTGCCGGCGGGTTGCCGGCTCCGGTGAACCCGCAGATGACCTCGGCCGAGATCGAGCACGTCATCGAGGACTCCGGGGCCGTGCTGGTCGTGCGCGACGCCGCAGAGCTGTCCTCCGGCCCCGGCTCGCGGCGAGCGGCGGCGGATCCCGTGCGACCGGAGCCCGGCGACGTGGCGGCGCTCTTCTACACCTCGGGCACCACCGGTCGCCCCAAGGGGGCAGCGCTGACCCACCGGGGCCTCGTGGGTCAGGTCGCACCCGCCGCGGCGTGGCCCTTCGGCCGCCGTGGCGACGAGCTGGCGCTGTCGTTGCCGGTCGCGCACATCATGGGGTTCCTGGCGCTGATGGGTCCTGCAGTGGCGGGCATCCCGGTGTACTTCATGGCCCGGTTCTCGCCACAGCGGGTGCTCGACGTGATCGAGCAACGACGTTGCTCGGCGTTCATGGGGGTGCCGGCCATGTACCGCACCCTGCTCGAGGCCGGCGCCGCGACCCGCGACCTGAGCTCGGTGCGCGTCTGGATCAGCGGAGCCGACGTCATGCCGGCCGAGCTCGCCAAGCAGTTCAAGCGCTTCGGCGCCAGCGCCTCGCTGCCCGGCATCGGTGCCGTCGGCCAGGCCGCGTTCATCGAGGGCTACGGCATGGTCGAGGTCAGCGGCAACGTGGCCACGAAGGTCTCGCCCCCGATGCTGCCCATCGGGCTGGGCGACTCCCTCGGGCTGTCGATGCCGGGCTGGCGCCTGCGGGTGGCGGACCGAGACGGGCGCACGGTGCTGCCGGGGCAGGTCGGCGAGCTGCTGGTCAAGGGACCCGGTGTGCTGACCGGCTACTGGGGCGACCAGGGCGCGACCGACGCCGCGCTGACCGAGGACGGGTGGCTCCGCACCGGCGACCTGGTGCGCTCCGGGCCGCTGGGCACGGTGCTCTTCCACGGGCGCGCCAAGGCAGTGATCAAGTCGGGCGGCTATTCGGTGTACCCGCTCGAGGTCGAGGCCTCGCTCGAGGAGCACCCCGACGTGCTCGAGGCCGCGGTCGTCGGGCTGCCCGACCCGAAGCTGGGCGAGGTCCCCGTCGCGGCGGTCCGGCTCGACCCGTCGTCGTCGATGACGGGCGAGGCGCTCCAGGTCTGGGCCGCGGTGCGCTTGTCGCAGTACAAGGCGCCCCGTCGCGTCGTGGTCGTCGACGAGCTGCCCCGGACCGGGACGCGGAAGGTGCAGCGCAACCAGCTGCTCCCGCTGTTCGCCCGGACCGGGGACCAGACCCGATGAGCGGCCCCTCGGAGCATCCGGCGTTGTTCGTGCCCGAGGGCGGCGACTGGTTGCCGACGGCGCACTCCCGCGGGCCGTGGTCGGCAGAGTCGTTGCACGGCGGGCCGGTCGCGGCGCTGCTGACCCGAGCCGTGGAACAGGTCGACGCGCCGATCCCGGCGCGGCTCACCCGCGTGACGGTCGAGCTGTTCCGACCGGTGCCGCTCGTGCCGCTGCGCGTCACCACCGAGGTCCTCCGCCCCGGCGCGAAGGTCGCCACCCTCGAGGCCACGCTCAGCCGCGTCGACGACGGTCAGGTGCTCGCCCGGGCGCGTGCGCAGCGCATCCGCGCCGTCGAGATCGACTTCCCCGACGGAGCGGTCGACGAGGTGCCGGACCTCCCCGGCGTCGCATCCGACCTGTCGCACTGGCCCGGAGCCGAAGGGACCGCCTTCCACTCGACCGCGGTCGAGCACCGCATCCTGCGAGGCGAGTTCGGGCGTCCCGGCCCGGTGTTCGACTGGGTCCGGCTGCGGGTGCCGGTGGTCCCCGACGAGGAGCCCTCGGGGTGGCAGCGGGCGGTGGCGACGGCCGACTTCGCCAACGGACTCAGCGCGGTCGTGCCCTTCGACGGCACGAGCATGTTCATCAACCCGGACCTCACCGTGCACCTGTGGCGGGAGCCGACGGGGGAGTGGATCGGGACCGATGCCGTCACCCGCACCTCGACCACCGGAGTCGGCATGTCCGACGCCACGCTGTGGGACCTCGACGGTCGCATCGGGCGCGGCATGCAGTCGCTGTTGCTCGACCGCTTCTGACCCTGCGTCCCACAGAGTTGCCGGCGCTCCCACGATCGAGCCCGTGGGCCTGGCGAGCGGTCAGTCCCCGCCGGGGGTCGCCGGACCTGCCGCCGGCGCGGTGCTGCCGGGAGTGTCGCCGTCGGTCGTGTCGCTGTCTGCCGGGTCGTCGTCCGCCGGGTCGTCGTCCGGTCGCAGGTCGATGATCAGCTTGCCGTCGTCGTCGATCTTCCAGGGGAACTGGTCGAGACCCTCGCCGTTGGGCGGGTAGGTCACGTCACGGCAGAGCTCGCCCTGGTCACGTCCTCCGCCCTCCGGCGCGGAGCGCTCCTCGAAGAGCTCGCGCGCTGCCGACCACGCCAGGTAGCAACCCTCGGACGCACCCGGCGCGGTGGCCGGGAACGCCACCCAGCGTGTCTCCGGGTCGTCACCGAAGTGGTTCACGATCAGGGGGCGGCGCTGGCCACGGCCCGCGACGTCGGGGAACAGCAGCGGGCCGTCCTTCGCGATCTGCGTGCTCTGGCGCACCGCGTTGCCCGCGTCGAAGACGTCGTCGCCGAGCTGCAGCCGAACGGGACCGTCGCCCCCGCTCGCCAGCGCGAGCATGCCCCACGCCAGCCCGACCGCCGCGGCGACCGCGACCAGGGCGATCGCCAACGACATGACCTGCTTGCCGCCGCTGCGGCGCTCGACGGGCATCAGCGAGCAGCGCCGTCGAGGTGGCGGCGAGATGTGGCGTCAGGGGTGGGATATGGGCACACGGGCGTCACCCGCTTAGTATCCCTCGCCGGGTGCCGTCGCACAGATCGAGCACCCTCGGAGGACGCACCCGGCGGACTCCGATCAGGCCCGACAGGCCGAGCAGGAAGGCACACGAGGGTGGACCTCTTCGAATACCAGGGAAAGCAGTTCTTCGCTTCCTTCGACATTCCGGTGTCGAAGGGCGAAGCGGTCACGACGGTGGATGACGCCCTCGCGGCGGCCGAGCGCATCGGGCAGTACCCGGTCGTGATCAAGGCACAGGTCCACGTCGGTGGGCGCGGCAAGGCGGGCGGTGTGAAGCTCGCCAATGACATCGGCGAGGTGCGTGAGCACGCCACCAACATCCTCGGCCTCGACATCAAGGGCCACATCGTCAAGGTCATCTGGATCGAGGTCGCCTCGGACATCGCCGAGGAGTACTACGCCTCGTTCACCCTCGATCGCTCCGCCAAGAAGCACCTCGGCATGCTCTCCGCCGAGGGTGGTGTCGAGATCGAGACCGTCGCGGTCGAGAACCCCGACGCCATCGCCAAGATCTGGATCGACCCCGTCGACGGCCTCGACGAGGCCACCGCTCGCGAGTGGGTCAAGGCCGCCAAGCTCAACCCGGCGGCCGAGGACGGCGCGGTCGACATCCTCGTGAAGCTCTACCGGGCCTACACCGAGGGCGACGCCGATCTGACCGAGATCAACCCGCTGATCCTCAAGCCGACCGGCGAGGTGCACGCGCTCGACGCGAAGGTCACCCTCGACGCCAACGCCGACTACCGCCACGACTGGGCCGCCTACGAGGCCACCCAGGTGCGTGACGAGCGCGAGCAGGCGGCGTACGACAAGGGCCTGCAGTACGTCGGCCTGGACGGCTCCGTCGGCATCATCGCCAACGGTGCCGGTCTGGCGATGAGCACGCTCGACGTCGTGAACCAGGCGGGCGGCAGCCCGGCGAACTTCCTCGACATCGGTGGCGGCGCGAACGCGGACGTCATGGCCGGTGCGCTCGAGGTCATCAACAACGACCCTGCGGTGAAGTCGATCTTCATCAACATCTTCGGCGGGATCACCCGTGGCGAAGAGGTCGCGAACGGCATCGTCGAGGCGCTCGGTCGGGTGGAGATCAGCTCCCCGATCGTGATCCGTCTCGACGGCACCAACGCCGACGAGGGCCGTGAGATCCTCGCACCCCACCTGTCCGAGAAGCTGCAGATGCAGCCGACGATGCTGGACGCCGCCCGCACTGCGGTCGCGCTCGCCGCCGGCTGAAGGAGAACCGAACAATGAGCATCTTCGTCGATGAGAACACCAAGGTCGTCTACCAGGGACTGACCGGCAGCCAGGGCCGTTACTACGGCCTGCTCAACCGTGCCTACGGCACGCAGGTCGTCGCGGGCACCAACCCGAAGAAGGCCGGCGAGAACGTCGAGGGCATCCCGATCTTCGCCTCGGTCGCCGAGGCGGTCGAGGGAACCGGCGCCAACGCCAGCTGCATCTTCATCCCCGCAGCCGGTGTGCGCGCCGCCATCATGGAGGCCGCCGAGGGCGGCATCGAGTTCATCGTCTGCATCACCGAGGGTGTGCCGGCGCAGGACGAGGCCTGGTTCTTCAACAAGCTGAAGCGGGACTTCCCGGGTGTGCAGCTGCTCGGGCCGAACTGTCCCGGCATCATCAGCCCCGGCAAGTGCAACATCGGCATCACCGCCGGTCACATCGCCAAGGCCCCCGTGGCCGGCGAGAACAACGTCGGGATCGTGTCGCGCTCCGGCACGCTCACCTACCAGGCGCTCTACGAGCTCCAGGCCCAGGACATCGGCGTGACCACGTGTGTCGGCATCGGTGGCGACCCGGTTCCGGGGACCAGCTTCATCGACTGCCTCCAGGCGTTCGAGGCGGATCCCGAGACCAAGGCCGTCATGATGATCGGCGAGATCGGCGGCTCGGCCGAGGAAGAGGCGGCGGAGTTCATCGCCACCAAGATGACCAAGCCGGTCGTCTCCTACATCGCCGGGCAGACCGCGCCCGCCGGCAAGAAGATGGGCCACGCCGGCGCCATCGTCTCCGGTGGCAAGGGCACCGCGGCCGCCAAGATGGACGCGCTGCAGGCCGCCGGGGTCAAGGTCGGTGCGAACCCGACCGAGGCCGGCGAGCTCATGGTGGAGACCGTCCGGGCGCTCTGAGCCCACCGCAGCAGTAGTTCGGGGAAAGAGGGGTCCTCGTCGACATCCGTTGTCGATGAGGACCCCGCTCCCGTTTTCGGCGCGGGTTCAGCGCCAGGTGCGTTCGACCTCGTCGAGCTTGGTCTGCACGATCGCCGCGAACTCTCTCGGTCGTTCGTGGGCCTGACGCCACGTCGCGCGCAGTGGCCACCAGCCGTGTGCCACCAGGAGGTTCTGTCGCCACCGGTCGTCCTCGAACGCTCCGCGACCCCCGTGGACACCGAATCCGTCGCCTTCGAGGAACACGCAGTGCTGCGGGTAGGCGAGATCGAGACGGAACGACCAGTCGTCGGTCTCGACGACGAACTGTCGAACGGGTGCCGGCACGCCGTGCTCTCGCAACACCCGGAGGATCACCACTTCCAGGTCGCTCTCGGCCGCTGGCATCGAGTCGTCGTAGGCCGCGAGCAGCTCTCCGATCGGTCCGGAGCCGTGACGACCCCGTCGGGAGATCCGGCGATACAGCGCTCTGAGCTCCTCGATCGTCGTCAGTCCTCGGTGCAGCGCACGGTGCACGATCTTCTCGAGGTCGAGATCCGAGACGACCAGGCCCACGTCCACCAGCGCCCGCGCCGGCGTCGTCACGGGGATGCTCCGCACCACCGTCAGATCCGACGGCACGAGATCGCCGCTGCGGTGGATGACCACGTCGGGGAGCTCATGACCACTGGTCGGGTCGACGGTGACGTGTGGGCGTCGGCGGCCTCGGTCCATCAGCGCGAACAGATCGATCCCGGTGCGGTGCGACGCCACCCCGCCCGCGCGCCATGCGGCGCTCAGCACCCGCTGATCCGGTGTGTCCGCTGATCCGGCGAACCGGTAGACGTTCTGTCCGACGCGCTCGGTCCGACCCTGGCGGATCCGGTAGCCGATCTGGCGACGGCTGAGACCGGATCGCAGCGCGTCCTCGGCCCGGAACAGACCGTGGTGGCGGGCGGCCCACCGAGCGAGTCGCTCATCGGCATCCATGCCGGACACCGAACACCGCCCGCAGCGCGGCGTCAGCGGGGAGCGGTCCCCGCTCGCGCTCCGACACGTGGGAGTCGGGTCGTCATCGACAACGGATGTCGACGGCGACCCCTATGTCTCGGCTGCGGAGGGCGGGTGGTGCGGCTGGTAGTTTCCACGCCGATGCGACTCGCCGTGCTGGCCTCGGGCAGCGGAACCCTCCTCGACGCGATGGCCGATGCCGGTCTGCCGATCGCCCTCGTCGTGGTCGACCGCCCGTGTGCCGTCGAAGAGGTCGCGGAGCGCCACGGACTGCGCCACGAGCGTGTCGAGCGCACCGACTTCAGTGCCGAGTTCGACCGGGTCCGCTACACCGATCGTGTCCTCGACGTGCTGAGCATCGACCGGATCGAACTGGTCGCGATGGCGGGCTGGGGCACGATCCTCGCGCCCTCGGCGTTCGCCGCCTACCCGGGTCGCATCATCAACACCCACCCCTCGCTGCTGCCGTCGTTCCCCGGTTGGAACGCGGTGAGAGAGGCGCTGGCCTACGGCGTGAAGGTGTCGGGCTGCACGGTGCACGTCGCCACCGAGGAGGTCGACGTCGGCCCCATCCTGGCCCAGGAGGCCGTCGAGGTGCGCGCCGATGACGACGAGGCCAGCCTGCACGAACGCATCAAGACCGTGGAGCGCCGCCTCTACGTCGACACCATCAGGTCGATCCTCGACACCGGGTCGATCCACGAACGGGAGCGAGTGACATGACCGACCGAGCGCCGCGCAGAGCGTTGCTGTCCGCCTACGACAAGACGGGCATGGTCGAACTCGGCCGGGCGCTCGTCGAGCTCGGGTGGGAGCTGGTCTCCTCCGGGGGCACCGCACGGGTGCTGGCCGACGCCGGCCTCCCGGTCATGGCGACCGAAGAGGTCACCGGGTTCCCCGAGATGCTCGGTCACCGCGTAGTCACGCTGCACCCCGCGATCCACGGCGGCATCCTCGCGGATCGCACCGACCCGAGCCACGTCGAGGACATGGCGACCTACGGGGTCACCGCGATCGACCTGGTCGCGGTCAACCTCTACCCGTTCAGCTCCGATCCCTCGATCGAGCTCATCGACATCGGTGGTCCGGCGATGGTGCGCGGCGCCGCCAAGAACCACTCGCAGGTCACCGTGCTGGTCGACCCCGCCGACTACGACGTCGTGCTCGCCGAGCTGCGTGCCGACGGCGAGGTGAGCGCCCCGACGCGCCGTCGTCTGGCCCGTGATGCGTTCGCGCACACCGCCGCGTACGACTCGGCGATCGTGTCCTGGTTCGACTCGGGCGACGCCGGTGAGGTCGCCGAGGCCTCGGAGCTGCCCCGCACCCTGCACCTGTCGGCCACGCGCACCCAAAGCCTCCGCTACGGCGAGAACCCCCACCAGCACGGTGCCAGGTACTCGCTGCCCCAGGGCAGCTGCTGGGACGACGCGGTCCAGCACGGCGGCAAGGAGATGTCGTACCTCAACGTCTACGACGCCGACGCCGCCTGGCGTCTGGTGCACTCCCTCGGCGAGCTGCCCACCGCCGTCGTGATCAAGCACGCCAACCCGTGCGGTGCGGCGACGGGCGCCGACATCACCTCTGCCTACGAGCGTGCACACGCCTGCGACCCCACCTCGGCCTTCGGCGGCATCGTGGCCCTCAACCGCGTGGTGCCGGCCAGCCTGGCCGAGGCGCTCGCCCCGGTGTTCACCGAGGTCGTCATCGCCCCCGGCTACGAGGACGACGCGCTCGAGATCCTCACCGCGAAGAAGAACCTGCGGGTGCTCACCGCTCCGGCGCCCGTCGTGCCCGCACTCGACGTCCGCTCGATCTCCGGGGGTCTGCTCGTGCAGACCGCCGACACGGTGTCGCTGGATCGCACCGCCTGGACGGTCGCGACCGACCGCTCACCGACCGAGGACGAGTGGCGCGACCTGGAGCTCGCCTGGCGCGTCGCAGCACGCGTCACGTCGAACACGATCGTGCTGGTCAAGGACGGCCAGGCCGTCGGCATCGGTGCCGGCCAGCAGAACCGGCGTGACGCCGGGCGGATCGCGGCGGAGAAGGCCGACGGTCGAGCCGTCGGCGGCGCCTGCGCCTCGGACGCGTTCTTCCCGTTCCGCGACGGACTCGACGCAGCGGCCGAGGC
>JALYWI010000028.1 GCA_030852785.1 Actinomycetota bacterium | reverse complement strand
CTCACGACGCTGTCGAACTCGTTGCGCATGCTCCTGTCGCGCGCGGGCACCTATCCGGCCTCGGTCGACGAGGTGCTCGACTCCGACTGGTTCTCCCCGAACACCGCGGTGGGTGCGTGCCGCACCTGCCACGGGCTGGGCACCGCGCACGAGGTCACCGAGGACTCGCTCGTGCCCGACCCGTCGCTGACGATCCGCGAGGGAGCGATCGCCGCATGGCCGACTGCGTGGCACGGGCAGAACCTGCGCGACATCCTGATCACACTCGGTCACGACATCGACGTCCCGTGGCGGAAGATGCGCAAGAAGGATCGCCACTGGATCCTCTTCACCGACGAGCAGCCGGTCGTCGACATCCACCCCGACCACCGACCCGTCACCGCCGACTACACCTATCAGGGCACGTTCTCGAGCGCGGAACGACACGTGCGGCACACCCTGGCGAACTCGAAGAGCGCCACGATGCGCGAGCGTGCGCTCCGCTACGTGGTCACCGTCGACTGTCCGACCTGCCACGGAGCGCGCCTGCGTCCCGAGGCGCTCGCGGTCACCTTCGCCGGCGCGAACATCGCGGAGCTGGGCGCGTTGCCGCTCGACAAGTTGTCCGAGCTGCTGCGACCCATCGCCGAGATCGCCGAGCCCACGGCGGCCTACCTCTCGACGAGCTCGGGCGAGCGTTCCGAGGTAGCGGTGCAGATCGCGTGCGACCTGCGCGAGCGGATCGCGGTGCTCGTCGAGCTCGGCCTCGGGTACCTCGACCTGGATCGGACCACCACTGCGTTGTCGCCGGGTGAGATGCAGCGGCTGCGGTTGGCCCGACAGCTGCGATCCGGTCTCTTCGGTGTGGTGTACGTGCTCGACGAACCGTCCGCGGGCCTGCACCCCGCCGATGCCGAACCGCTGCTCGACGTGCTGGAACGCCTGCGGGCCGCAGGCAACTCGGTGTTCGTCGTGGAGCACGACATGGACGTCGTCCGTCGAGCGGACTGGGTCGTCGACGTCGGGCCCGGGGCCGGCGAGGCCGGCGGAGAGGTGCTCTACAGCGGCCCGGTCGACGGGCTCGCAGCGATCGAGGAGTCCGTGACACGGCGGTTCCTCTTCGCCGATGCTCGGGCCCGCGTTCCCCGTCCGCAGCGGACGCCCCTCGGGTGGCTCGAGCTGTCGGGCGTCACGCGCCACAACCTGGTGGATCTCGAGGTGTCGTTCCCCCTCGGTGTGCTGACCGCCGTCAGCGGGGTGTCCGGGTCGGGCAAGTCGACGCTCGTCAGCCAGGTCCTCGCCGACGTCGTCGGTGATCACCTCGGCACGTCCGTCGACGACGAGCAGGACGACGAACCGGCACCCGGCACCGCTCGCACGTCGATCGAGGTCGACGCCGTCGGGGTCGAGCAGATCGACCGCCTGGTCCGCGTCGACCAGAAGCCCATCGGCCGCACTCCCCGGTCGAACCTGGCGACCTACACCGGCATGTTCGACGCGGTGCGCAAGGCGTTCGCCGACACCCCCGATGCCCGCGCACTGGGGTGGTCACCCGGCCGGTTCTCCTTCAACGTGCCCGCCGGGCGGTGCGACACCTGCGACGGCGAGGGCTTCGTCGCCGTCGAGCTCCTGTTCCTGCCGGGGACGCACGCCCGCTGCCCGACGTGCGAGGGAGCCCGGTACAACCCCGAGACGCTCCAGGTCCGCTACCACGGCGAGACCATCGCGGACGTGCTGTCCATGACCGTCGCGGAGGCGAGCGAGTTCCTCGCCGACATCCCCGCCGCGGCGCGGAGCCTGGCGGCGCTGCGAGACGTCGGTCTGGACTATTTGCGGTTGGGACAGCCCGCCACCGAGCTGTCAGGTGGCGAGGCGCAGCGCATCAAGTTGGCGACCGAACTGCAGCGGGTGCGCCGCGGCCACACGCTCTACGTGCTCGACGAGCCGACCACCGGGTTGCACCCCGCGGACGTCGAGCTGCTCATGGTGCAGCTCCACCAGTTGGTCGACGCCGGCAACTCCGTGGTGGTCGTCGAACACGACATGAGCGTCGTCGCCGACGCCGACTGGGTCATCGACCTGGGACCCGGCGCCGGCGACGCGGGCGGTCGAATCGTTGCCGCTGGTCCTGCGTCCGACGTCGCCGAGGCGGAGGACAGTCGGACCGCACCGTTCCTGGCCCGAGCCCTCGGCTCACCACGGGGTCGCGCCGCCTGAGCGCACCCCGAGCGAGTCGGTCAGGTCACGACAGGTCGGTCTCGTAGGGCGTGCAGTCGGACACGGCCGGTCCCCCGTGTCGGCCACGCCGGTGGTCCCGTGCCCCCACGACACCACGGGCCAGCCGCCCTCCGGCGCCGGACCGTCCGGGACCAGCACGACGCCCGACACGGGGACGGTCCGGCCCCGATGGTCCTGCGAGGCGTAGAGCACCCGGTGGCGCTCGGCTCCTGCCAGCAGATCCGTCGGAGGCATCTGCTCCGCGGCGAGCACGTCGCCCGGACGAGCGTCGGCCAGGTCGTCGGGGACCTCGTAGGTCGAGCCGTCGACGACCGGGACAGGCCAGTGCTCGGCCGCGGTGGTCGGGGTCGTCTCGGTCGGGGTCGTCTCGGTCGCTCCGTCCGAGGTCGAGCCGCTGCACCCGGCGACCACGGCACAGGCGGCGGTGGCGAGCAGGGCGGTCAAGAGCTTCACGGCGCAGAATCTACGGGCGAACCGGACCGACGGGCGGGTCCGGCGGTCAGCTGGCCGGCTGGAAGAGCTCCACCAGATTTCCGGACGGATCCTCGATCAGGATCTGGGAGCCGCCCGGACCCGTGACGACGTCGTTGCGGAACCGCACGCCTTCAGCGCCCAGACGATCGACCTCGGAGGACAGGTCGGCGACGATCAGGTGGATGCGGTTCCATCCGCCGGGTGCCGGCTGGGCACCGTCGGGCATGGGTCGACCTGCCGAGCTCTGTGGGCCGCTCAGCAGCAGCCGGAGCTGACCTCGCCGCACGTCGGCGAACGCCGGCGAGCTCATCTGCTCGGTGAACCCGAGGTGTGTCGTGTAGAAGGCGACGGCAGCAGCGACGTCGTCGACCATGTAGCGGACGTTGACGGTTTCATCGGGCATGGGCGGACTCCTCGTCGGTGGTCGGTTCGGCGAGTCGGGCCAGGAGGAACCCGATTCGAGTGACGAGCTCCTCGACGGTCGTCTCGAACGCCGGGTAGGTGGCGTCCGCGTCACCCCCGAGGGAGGGGTCGGGGATGCTCCAGTGAGCGGTGGCGGGACCGCCCGGGAACTCCGGGCAGATCTCGCGGACCTTGTCGCACAACGTCACGACCAGGTCGAACCGGGTGTCTGCGAACTGCTCCAGGTGCTTGGTCCGTCGCCCCGAGATGTCGATGCCTCGCTCGGCGAGCACACGCACGGCGTCGGGATGGAGGTCCTTGGGGTGGCTGCCGGCACTCCGCGCCTCGACCGTGTGACCCGATTGCACCTCGAGCAGCGCCTCGGCGATCTGAGATCGAGCACTGTTGCCGGTGCACAGGAACAGCACACGCTGCTTGCGTCCGCCGCGGAGCGCCTGCAGGTCGGTGGCCACGCGGTCCTGTCGGAGCCCGGGCTGCAGCGCGCCACCGGCCGCGCCGAGCAGACGGCTGCAACGGTCCAGGTCGACCGTGTAGTACGAATCACGCCCGTCGGCAGCGCTGCGACGGCCCGACACCAGTCCTGCGGTGCGGAGCTCGCGCAGGTGGTACGAGACCAGGTTCTGGGGTCTCCCCGACAACGCGGTGAGTTCGTTCACGCGCCGATCGCTGCGGGCGAGCTCCTGGAGGAGCTGCCAGCGCACGGGTTCGGCGAGCAGCTGCAGGAACGCCAGAGCAGACGGGTCTTCGTGGGGCGGAGCCACGTCGCCAGAATACATCAATTCAGACTGATGGATCTAGGGCGCGCTGGGTGTGCGCGTCACCGCGCGCAGCGGATGCACGTCGACGTCGCCGGGAGCGCGTCCAGGCGCGCCACCCCGATCCGGTCGCCGCACGCCGTGCACTGTCCGTAGGCCCCGTCGTCGAGTCGTGCCAGCGCGGCGTCGATCTCGGCGAGCTCGGCGCGCGCATCTCGGAGCAGCGCCGCGACCTGCTGGCGCTCCCAGGCGATGGTGTGCCCTTCGGGGTCGTGCTCGTCGTCGGTCGCGACGTCGCTCGCGGCCTCGACGATGCTGTCGAAGCTGGCGAGCAGGGAGCGCGTCCGGCCCTCGGTCGCCGCGCGCAGCTCCTCCAGTCGGGCCCGGGGACCATCCGGTCCCTCGACCGATGCATGCGCGGGACCCATCACGCCGACCATTCTGCAGGCCGAGGTCACCGACACGTCGACACCTGCGCTCCCCGGTCCTCTCGATCTGCCGTCGCATCTCCGGCGACTGAAGACGCGGCGCCCGCAACGTCCCACGGAGCGGTTCCGAGTGCGCGGCGGTGAGCAATACTCCGACATCATCGAAGTGGTCTCGACACCGACGAGGCAGTGACGGTCGCAGCGCCGGCGTCGACGCGTGGGTCGCGACCGGTCGAGGAAGGAAGCACATGCCCGATCAGCCGGTCACCCTGCTCCGCGCCAAGGGCGTGCTCGACGTGGACCTCGGCGAGGTGCTCGAGGGCGCGAGCGTCGTCATCGAGGGGAACCGCATCAGGGCGGTCACCGACGACCGCAGCGGAACGTCGGGGTTCGACCAGGTGATCGACCTTCCCGAGCTGGTCCTCGTCCCCGGCCTCATGGACATGGAGGTCGACCTCGTGCTCGGCGGACCGGGTGCGAGCTTGAACGATCCGGTGCGGATGGACCCCGTGAAGATGGGTCTCCGAGCGGTCGCCAACGCGCAGCGCACACTCGCCGCCGGGTTCACGACGGTGCGGAACCTCGGGCTGTTCATCAAGACCGGCGGCTACCTCGTCGACGTCGCCCTCGCCGAGGCGATCGAGGCCGGCTGGGTCCAGGGCCCGAGGGTCGTGCCCGCCGGTCACGCCATCTGCCCGACCGGTGGGCACCTGGACCCGAGCGCGCAGAACGGTCTCGCCCCCGGCATCATGCGGATGACCGTCGAAGAGGGCATCGCTGACGGCGTCAGCGAGGTCCGCAAGGCCGTTCGCTACCAGATCACCCACGGCGCCAAGCTCATCAAGTGCTGTGCGTCCGGCGGGGTCATGACCCAGACGGGTCCCCCCGGCGCCCAGCAGTACTCCACCGAGGAGCTCGTCGCGATCGCGGACGAGGCGCACCGCCGAGGTCTCCGTGTCGCCACGCACTGCCACGGCGACCAGGCGGTGAACGCTGCGCTCGACGCCGGCATCGACTGCATCGAGCACGGCATGATGATCGGCGACGAGACCATCGCACGGCTGGTCGACACCGGCACGTTCCTCGTCTCGACGTGTGCCCTCACCGAGAACTGGGACATCTCCGACCAGCCCCAGGCGCTCCAGGCCAAGGCGGCGCAGGTGTTCCCCAAGGCGAAGGAATCGCTGTCGAAGGCGATCGAGGCCGGTGTGAAGATCGCGCTCGGCACCGATGCGCCGGCGATCTGGCACGGTCGCAACGCCGAGGAGCTCGAGGTCCTGGTGCAACGCGGCATGACACCGATCCAGGCGATCCGCGCGGCGACCACCGTCTCGGCCGACCTGATCGACATGCCCGAGCTCGGGCGCATCGCGCCCGAGATGCTGGCCGACATCGTCGGCGTGAGCGGCGACCCGTTGACCGACATCTCGACGTTCCGGCGAGTGCCGTTCGTGATGAAGGACGGCGCCGTGGTGAAGCACCGCAGTTGACCTCTGGGCCGTCGGCCCCAATTCCGGAGAATATTGTTCAGAGGATCGCGCGCGACACCGACACCTTGTCCATGTTGTCGACCCGACGCTCCACACTCGCCGTCCTCGCCGCCCCGTTGGCGGTGCTCTCGCTCGTGCTCCTCGGCTGCGTGCCGGCACCGCCGGCAGCGATCTCGGTGCGGGCCGGGGACTCCCAGGCGCAGGTCTCGTTCGGAGACTTCATCGCCGCGAGCTACGAGGTCCTCGTGATGCCGGGCGAGCGGATCGTCAGCAGCCCGAAGAACAACCACGTGATGATCAACGGACTCGCGAACGGCACCCCGTACACGTTCCAGGTCCGCGGTCTGTCCTCGACGGGTGCGGCCGGCGCGTGGTCCGCTCCCTCCGCGCCGGTCGTGCCGGCGGGCCGACCGGCAGCGCCGACGATCACCCGGGTCGCGGGCTTCGTCGACCTCGAGACGGGATGCACCGCCAGGGTGACCTTCTCGCCGGGCTGGAACGGCGGTTCGGCGATCACCCGCTACGAGGTCACGGTGGCCGGACGCACCACGGTCGTTTCGGGCACGTCGTCGCCGATCGAGGTGCCGGGCCTCCTCCAGCACACCCCGTACGACTTCACCGTCCGGGCGGTCAACGAGCTCGGTGCCGGCCCCGCATCGCCGTCCTTCGCCGGTTCCTGCAGCTGACCGGGCGCGTCCAGCCGGCTCAGGGCTGGGCGGGCATCCAGTTGCCGTGCAGGCCGTTGGGCACCCGGTGCGGCATCCGGACCTTCGCCACCGGCTCCGACGGGAACGTCTGGGCGTCCCAGACGACGAGGTACGAGTGCTGCGCGGCGACGTCCGTCGCGTAGGTGAGGTACCAGCCGTCGAGCTCGTCGTCACCGCGACCGACCGACGCACCGGCCCGCGGGGCGTGGATGACCTCGCCGTGCACCAGGTCGCCGTCGTAGTGGACCGACTCGCCGGTCTCGACGTCGTGGCGGACGAGGCGGTCGAACTCTCCGTTCAGCAGCCCGTCGTGTCGCCCGGACTTCTGTGAGACGGTCACGTAGCGGTGCGGCTGACCGCACAGTCGGTCGTCGATGCGGGCGAACTCCGACATCGAGTGATCCAGGTGGGTCAGCTCGGCCGTGCCCGACTCCGGCGACAGGCGCATCCGCGTGAACGCACCGGTCCGGTCCGGGTTCGCAGCCAGGCTGAAGTCGCTCCACCAGGAGAAGTCGACGACGACGTCGCTGCCGGCGTCGAACGCGTTGCCGAAGTGCCACACGAAGAACGGATCGGTCTCGACCCACTTCACCTCGCTGCCGTCGCGCGGCACCAGCGCGATGCGCGTGCCCAGATCGGGTTGCCACGACAGGACGTCGCCGCCGGTCATCATCGCGTCGAGGTCGAAGACGACCGGCCCCAGCACCAGCACCAGGTAGGTCGGCGTGATGGTGAAGTCGTGGATCATGAAGCCCTTGTCGACCGACGGCACCGCGGTCGGGCCGCTCGTGACCGTCCCGTCGGGCCCGACGATCGCCCAGACCAGGAACGGAGCCTCGACGTCGTAGGCGAACAGGAGCATCTCGCCCGTGACGGGGTCGATGCGCGGGTGGGCGCACATGCCCGCGAGCTTCCCGTCGAAGTCCCAGCGCCCGACCGTGTCGAGCTCGGGCGTGATCTCATAGCCGGGCAGACCTTCGGAGAAGGTGACCAGACGGCCGGCGTGGCGCACGACGTTGATGAAGGGGTCCAGACGGAACGGCCAACCCGGGTCGGGGTCGGCGCCGAGCAGCGCCGTGTCCACGAACGCCGGCGACATCAGACCGCCGAAGATGTCGCGGCCCGCAGCGACATCGGCCGCCATGCCCGTCGTGCGCACCCACCGGTTCTTGTACCGGGCGCCACCTTCACCGTCGAACCACACGCCGTGCACCATCGCGTCGCCCTCCATCGGGAAGCTGTAGCTCCCGAGGGGCGGGAACATGGCGTTGGGCCCGTTGCGCAGGTAGGCGCCGACCAGACCCTCGGGCAGCGTGCCCTCGACCTGGAGATCGGTGGCCTCGATCTCGTCGGCGACGGGCGCGAACCGCCCGGACAGATACGGGTGCGTCGACATGTCGACGGGCTGCAGGTTCGCCATCGGCCCGTTGTAGCAGCTGCGCTGCGACGCGACCGCCGCGACTCCCCCGGTTGGCGTGCAACGGCGGCCGCACAGCACGACGGTGCAACCCACTCGACCGGGTGGAGTGCAACAACGGCCGCACAGCACG
>JALYWI010000188.1 GCA_030852785.1 Actinomycetota bacterium | reverse complement strand
GCTCCGCGACGACGACTCACGCATTTTCGGGCACCGCGCGAACGGCGTCAGCGGTCGAAGACCTGGTGCAGGAACTTCTTCGTGCGCTCGTGCTGCGGGTCGCCGATGACCTGATCGGGGGGACCCTGCTCGACGATGACGCCGCCGTCCATGAACACCACACGGTCCGCGACCCTGCGGGCGAAGCCCATCTCGTGGGTGACCACGAGCATCGTCATGCCGTCTTCGCTCAGCGACTTCATGACGTCGAGCACCTCACCGACCAGCTCCGGGTCGAGCGCCGAGGTCGGCTCGTCGAAGAGCATCATCTCGGGATCCGACGCGAGTGCACGAGCGATCGCGACCCGCTGCTGCTGACCACCGGAGAGCTGCGAGGGCTGGGCGTGCAACTTGTCGGACAGCCCGACGCGGGCGAGCACACGTTCCGCGGTGTCCATCGCCTCGTCCTTCGAACGGCGCAGCACACGCCGCTGGGCGATCGTCAGGTTGCCCGCGACGTCGAGGTGGGGGAACAGGTTGAACTGCTGGAACACCATGCCGATCCGGGTGCGGATGCCGTCGATGTCGCAGTCCGGGTCGGTGATGTCGATGCCGTCGATGAGCACGGCGCCGCCGGAAGGGTCCTCGAGGCGGTTCACGCAGCGCAGCACGGTCGACTTGCCGGAGCCGGACGGTCCGATGACGCACACGACCTCGCCGGTGGCGACACGCAGGTCGATGTCTCGCAGCACCTTGAGCTCGCCGAAGGACTTGGCGAGGTTGCGCAGCTCGATGGCGGGGAACTCGCCGACGCGGCTCGTGTCGGTCAGCGTCATCCGTCCCACACCTGGTCGTTGGTCGTGCCCGGTCCACCTGCGCCGAGCGGCGCTGTGCCGTTGTCCACCGGGTCGACGTTGCCGTGCGTGCGGCGACGGCTGGAGGTCGCGCCGCGTCGTTCGAGATGTCGCGACAGGGCGGTGAGCGGCAGCGTGATGATCAGGTACATGATCGCCGCGGCGATGAACGGAGTGCCGTTGAAGGTGTCCTGGACGGCGGCCTTCGAGAAGAACGCCAGGTCCTGGTCCGCCGCGGCCACGCCCAGGACGAAGATCAGCGAGGTGTCCTTGATCAGCAGGACGAACTCGTTCGTGAGCGGCGGGATCATCACCCGGAACGCCTGTGGGATGATGATGCTGCGCATCGCCCGGCCGTGGCCCATGCCCAAGGAGCGCGCCGCCTCCATCTGACCCTTGGGTACGGCTTCGATGCCGCCCCGGATCGTCTCGGCAAGGTACGCACCGGCGACGATGGCCAGGCCGACCGCGGGGGTGCCGTAGTTGCCGAGGAAGGGCAGCAGCTCCTTGACCCGGACCCCCAGGGCGATGGGCATCACGAACCCGACCAGGATCAGCGTCAACAGCGCGGGGATGCCGCGGAAGAACTCGATGTAGGCCAGTGCCGCCCAGCGGTAGGGGCGGATCGACGACAGCCGCATGAGCGCCAGGGCGAGGCCGAGCACGATGCCCCCGATGAACGCCAGCGCCGCGAGGATGATCGTGTTCTTGGCCGCGACCGTCACGATCTCGGGGAAGAGGTCCTTGAAGATCTCCGGGTCGAAGAAGGTCTCCTGGAGCTTGGGCCAGTCCGCGCTGAACGCGACGATCGCCAGCAGAACGACCGTGACGGCGTAGACCGCCCAACGTCGCATCTCGGCGGCTCGGCGAGGCGTCATTCGTCGCTTCGTGACCGGACGCGCGGAAGGCCGGGGCGTTGCCGCCCCCGCCGTCGCGTCGTCGGACGTCAGCTCTTCAGGTCGCCGAACCACTCGGTGTACACGGCGTCGTAGGTGCCGTCCTCGCGGATCTTCGCGAGGGCTGCGTCGAGCGGACCGAGCAGCTCGGAGTCCTTGGCCACGGCGAAGCCGTACTGCTCACCGGTCGGGAAGGTCTCGGTGACGACGAACTGATCCGGAGCGGTGGCCGCCCGGTAGGCGTTCACGGGCAGGTCCTGCAGCGCCGCCGTGATGTCACCGGAGATCAGGGCCGGGAACATCTCGTCGCCCGTGGAGAACTCCTTGATGGTGGAGCCCTCGGGCTGGTTCTCCTCGGCGTAGGTCTTGCCGGTGGTCTCGACCTGGACGCCGAAGGTCTCACCCGCGAGGTCCTCGAGCGTGGCGAACTTCTCTTCGTTCTCCTTGAGGACCAGCAGCGACTGGTCGGCGTCGAAGTAGGCCTCGGTGAAGTCGACCTTCTCGGCGCGCTCGTCGGTGATGGTCATGGCCGAGGCGATCATGTCGCAGTTGCCAGCGGCGAGCGCCGGGATGATGCTGTCGAACGTCGTGGTGACGAACTCGACGTCCACGCCGAGCTCGTCGCCCATCGCGGAGACGACGTCGTAGTCGAAGCCGGTGGTGGTGCCGTCCTCCTCGAACTCGAAGGGCTTGTAGGGCATGTCGGAGCAGACGGTCAGCGTGCCGTCGGTGACGAGGTCGACGCCGTCGAGACTGAGCTCGGTGCTGCCGCCGCCGGACTCGCCGGCGGTCGTGGTGGTGTCGTCCGCGGAGTCGCTGCCGCACGCGGCGAGCAGCAGTGCTGCGGTCGCGAGGAGCGGGACGAGGACGAGTGAGCGGGTGCGCATGGGGAGGGCCTCCGGATCGGATGGTGCTTCACTTCGGAGCGAGGCTACTTGTGGTGTGCGCCGCCGACCGTTTTTCGGCAACTGTCAGAGATGTCACTGACGGGCGGGCCCACACGACGAGCACGACGAGCAGCACGACGTTCACCCAGACGGCACGCTCCTCGAGCATCCGGCCGAAGGTCGTCGTCGGGTCGAACCCCGGCCCCTCTGCGTAGGCCAGGAGCAGGAAGGCGCCCTGGACCTGGAGCAGCACGCTGGCCCGCGAGCGCCACGCCAGCGCGGCGACGGGCAGGAACATGGCGGGGTACCAGGGCATCACGTAGGTCGACGCCGCCAAGAGCGTCACACCCGCGATCGCGGCGACCTCGCCCGCCCGGGCGGCATGGCGGTACCGCCAGAGCACGATGAGCAACACCGCCACCGACAGCACCAGCGCGGCGGTCGACATCTGGTCGCGCACCGTGTCGAGCGCCTCACGCCAGGGGATCCCGTCGGCGAGCAGCGCCTCGACACGCTGGTCGCGCCACGGCTGCCACAGCGCGTAGCGGCTGTCGTCGCCCGAGCTCTCCCGGAGCGGGACCAGCGCGGCCGAACCCCCGACCGCGACGTACGCGGCCACGACCGCGCCGAGGGCCGGGAGCCCGAAGGTGGCGGCGTCACGCCACCCCTTGCGCCGCCACAACCAGAGCCCGACCGCCCCCACCGGGAAGACCGCCGGCACCTTCGTGGTGATCACCAACGCCGCGATTCCCGCGGCCCAGACGTACCGTCGCTCGTCGACCAGGAGCACGAGTGCGAGCAGCCCGAGACCGACGAGCACGTCGTTGTGCGCGTCGTTCACCGCGGCGAGCAGGACCGGCGAGCACCCGAGCGCCAGGACCGCGGCGGGTGCACGGGTGCGCCGTCCGACGAGCACCACCGCGCCGAGCGCGGCGGCAGCGGTCAGGAGCTGCCACGCCAGGCGGATGGTCAGCTCGGAGTCGCCGGCGAGCATCGACACCACCGATGCGGCGCCCACGAACGCCGGGCCGTACATCGACGGCTGGTCGTGCCACCCCTCGGCGACGTGGTCCACCTTCGGGTCGGCGAGCTCTGCCGGGGTCGTCCGGTACGGGCTCACGTGGTGCTCCGCGACCGCCGTGCCGTAGATGTCGTAGAGGTACAGATCCCGCGAGTGGTGCAGCGGCAACAGCGCCGCCACGACCAGCACCAGGCCGACCAGCACCGTCGCAGCCCGCACCGAGCCGAGCGGGCCGGTCGAGCCGAGCCTGTCGGCCGAGCTGACGCTCACCGCCGCATCAGCCGGACGGCGGCTCGCCGGCCACCAGAGCACGCCGTGCAACGCCAGCGCCGCGGCGATGAGGGCGACGTTGCCCGCCCCGTGCCACTGCGCACCGCGCAGCAGCCATCCGAAGGTGCAGCCGAGCGACCCGATGAGTGCGGCCGACTGCACCACCCACCGGCGGCCGAGGAGATCGGAGGTGGGGGCGCTCACGACGGTCCATGCTCGCAGGTCTGCGTTCCTGGGAGGTGACGGCCCCGGGCCCCGCGAGCCGCCGAGTGGATCGGGCCGCGGACCGGATCAGGCGGGGTTCGGGCCGTCGAGCAGCCGGCGGACGGTGTCGCCCAACGCCGGGTGGCCCTGCCCGAGCGCGGCGGCGTTCGCCGCTCGGTCCTCGGGCTCGTAGCGGTAGTTGGCCATGATCCCGAACGAGCGCTCCATGCCACGCGCGGACCGATCGGCATCCCGGGCGATCGCGAACAGCCGTGCGCCGTTGCCCATGTGGAACCGGGCGACGGGGTCGATCGGCCGACCGTCGTCGCCGAGGGTGATGAGGTAGGTCGCGCAGGCCCCGAGCAATTCGTCGTGGCCGTCCTCCGCGATCGGCCCCCGGTCCTCGGCCCATCGTCGGAATCCCGGGATCGGGGACAGCGTGACGAAGGTGCGCAGTCCCGGCAGGTCCTCACGCAGCTGCTCGACCGCACCACCGAGCAGCGCCCGGCCACCCGGAAGGCCGACCAGTCCGGGTTCGACGTTCCAGATGGAGTAGAAGGCAGCGGTGTCGGCGGCCGCCGGCTCCGCGGTCGGGGCCGACGGGTCGAGCACGGCGGACAGGTCATCCGGGATCCCTCGCCACAACGCCACCCAGACCACGTTCAGCGGCCGCCCGGGCAGCAGCGGGTGCTCCAGCACGAAGCAGCGTCGGTCGTCGTCGAGGCGGTCGGCCAGGTCCTCGGGGCCCGAGATGGGATGCACCGGCTCGGCCGCAGCGAGACGCTGCACGAGATCACCCGGCTCGTCCGCCGTGACCCGCCGCACCCTCGGCGACCTGCCGTCGAGTGCATCGCGGAGCTCGGCGGTGACGTGGTCGAGCTCGTCGCGGTCGTCGGGGTCCCGATCCGCGAGCAGGGACGCTCGGCGGTCGACCAGCGCGGAGACATCGGAGGACGGCATCCCGTCATTGCATTCCGTGCGGTCCCCGCCGGGCAACTCCGAGCCGGCCTGAGCAGCTTCACACCGGTCGAAGCGCGGCTGGAGGAGCGCCGGCGCGAGTCGGCGGTACCCTCGACGACGAATGCGCACGCACCTTCGACTCGGACGACTGCTCGGGGTTCCCATCGGCCTCAACTGGGGCGTGCTCGTGGTGTGCGTGCTGCTGACGTTCAGCCTCGCCGAGCTGTCGCTGCCGTCGATCTCGCCCGACCACCCGGCGAGCGCCTACTGGTTCGCTGCGGTGATCGGTGTGATCGGCTTCCTGGTGTCGTTGACCGGCCACGAGCTCGGCCACAGCTACGTCGCCGACCGCAACGACGTGAAGGTCATCGAGATCACGCTCTGGCTCTTCGGTGGCGTCGCCAAGCTCGAGGGCGATGCCGACAACGCAGGAGCCGAGTTCCGCATCGCCGCGGCCGGGCCGGCGATGTCGATGGTCATGGCGGGCATCTTCGGCGCCGGCTACTGGGCCGTCGAGCGGCTCGACGGCTCCACCGTGCTCGCCGGGTTGCTGATCTGGCTCGCCGCGATCAACGTCGTGCTCGCTGTGTCGAACCTGCTGCCCGCCTTCCCGCTCGACGGCGGGCGGATGCTGCGGGCGATCCTGTGGCGGCGCTCGGGCCGCAAGGGCTCGGCCACCCGGACCGCGGCCCTGTGGGGTCAGATCCTCGCCGGCGTGCTGATCGCCGCCTCGCTCGCGGCCATGAAGTGGTGGTCGTTCTGGTCGGGGCTGTGGACGATGCTGCTGGCGCTCTTCCTGCTGCTGGCCGCTCGCTCCGAGTGGACCGCCTCGGCGGCCCGACCAGAGCTGCTCGTCGCCGCCGTGTCCGGCCTCGGACGCCGGCTGCCCCGTCCGCTGCCCCGCAACGCGACCGTCGCCGACCTGGAGCGCACGTTGCGTGAGAACCCCGGCGCACCGATCGTCACGGTCTACGACGAACACGGCCACATCTCCTCGCTGGTCTTCCCGGATGCGGTGATGCGGGTGCCGCCCGCGCAGCGCTCCGTGGTGCCCATCACCTCGCTGACCGAACCGATCTGGAGCCTGCCGCGCGTGCACCCGACCGAGTCCGTCGAAGAGGTCCTCGCCCGACTCGGCTCCGGCACCTACTGGCGTGCGGTGGTCACCGACGGCAGCGCGGTCGAAGGCGTCCTGTGCTCCGAGGACGTCGACCGCGTCCTCGAGCTCGCGACGGTCTGACGCCGCCGCGGAGCCGGTCGCTACCCTCCTCGCCGTGGACCTCTACCGACACTTCGAACGTCTTCGGATCGACCGCCCGGAGGACGGCGTGCTCCGCCTCGTGCTCGAGAGCCCCGGGCGGCTCAACGCCGTCGACCGGGACCTCCACCGCGAGCTCTGCGACATCTGGCCGGTGATCGACCGCGACCCCGACACCCGCGCGGTGCTCGTGCACGGCGCCGACGGGGCGTTCTCCGCCGGTGGCGACCTCGAGATGGTCAAGGCGATGTACGAGGACTTCGACTACCGCAACGGCGTGTTCCGTGAGGCGCGCCAGCTGGTGCACCACATGATCAACAGCTCGGTGCCGGTGGTCTCTGCCATCGAGGGCCCGGCGGTCGGTGCCGGCCTCGCCGTCGCGCTGCTCGCCGACATCTCGGTCGCCGGGCGCACCGCCCGCCTGATCGACGGCCACACCAAGCTCGGTGTCGCCGCGGGCGACCACGCCGCGGTGATCTGGCCGCTGCTGTGCGGCATGGCCAAGGCGAAGTACTACCTGCTCACCTGCGACACGCTGCTCGGCGAGGAGGCCGAGCGCATCGGTCTGGTCAGCATGTGCGTCGACGACGACCAGGTCATCGACACCGCCACGGGCGTCGCCCGGCGGTTGGCGGCGGGGTCGGTCACCGCGATGCGCTGGACCAAGTACTCGCTCAACGCGTGGCTGCGCGACGCCGGCCCGATCTTCGACGCCTCCGCGGCGATGGAGATGCTGGGCTTCACCGGTCCCGACGTGCGGGAAGGGGTCGACGCCATCGAAGAGAAGCGCCGCGCCCGGTTCCGCCAGGGTCCGTCGGACTGCTGAGTGCCCACGGGTAACGTCGGTTGATGGCTTCCGTCTCGGGCAGGCGGCCCGGGGTCGGGCTCTGGCGCATGGTCGCCGCGCTCGTCCGCCAACGTCGCCGGCTCGCGCTCGCGACCCTCGCGGTGGCCCTCGGTGTGGGCTACCTGGCAGGCGCGCTCACGCTGCTGAACCGCGTCTCGGAGGGCCTCGACAACCTCGCCGCTGCCGGCGCCGAGCGTGCCGACCTGATCGTCGAGGGTGAGGTCGCGTACGCGTCGTCGCTCGAGGAGACCCGCCGCCTGGTGCCTGCGTCGATCGCCGAGACCCTCCAGGGGCAACCCGGTGTCGCCGCCGCGATCCCGCGGCTCGAAGAGGTCACCGTCATCCTGGGCGAGGACCTGGTGCCACTGGTCCGCCAGGGGCTCTCCGAGCAGCCGATCGGCACGAACTGGCCCGAGGACGAGGCGATGTCGCCGTACCGCTTCGTCGGGGAGGGCGCGCCGCCCGTCGCGGACGACGAGGTGGTGATCGATCAGCGATCGGCGGAGACCGCGGGTGTCCAGGTCGGCGACACCGTCGTGATCGGCACCAAGACCGCCGTCAAGCCCTTCCGCGTCACCGGCATCGTCACGACCGCGTCGGGGGACCTGCCCGACGGTTCGACCCTGGCGCTGTTCTCGACGGAGCGGGCCCGGACGCTGTTCGACATGCCGACGAACGACAACCGCGTCGCGATCCGGGTCGACGAGGGCGCGGACGTCGACCAGGTCGCGGCGCAGATCCGTCAGCAGCTCCCGGCCGGCGCCGAGCTGGTCGACGGCGCGACCGGAGCGAGGCACCGTCAGGAGTCGCTCACCCGCAGCTTCACCCTGATCCGGGTGTTGATCATGGGCTTCGCCGGGCTCGCGCTCGTCGTCGGGATGATCACCGTCGCGAACTCGCTCACGCTGCTGTACTCCGAGCGTCGACGGACCTTCGCCGCGTTCCGGCTCGTGGGCGCGAAGCAACGCCAGCTGCTCGGCGCGGCGCTCGTCGAGGCGGCGCTCCTGGCCGGCGTCGCGTCCTTGCTCGGCGCGCCGCTGGGTCTGATCCTCGGGCGGCTCATCGAAGGGGTGCTCGGCTCGTTGGGCACCTCGGTGCCTGTCGGCGGGTCGATCGTGTCGCTACCCGCGCTGTTCTGGGCGGTGATCATCGGCATCGTGGCGACGGTGCTCGCGGCGATCGTGCCGGCCCGACGGGCCTGCGCGGTGCCGGCCATCGAGGCGGTCGCCGAGTCACCGGGCGCGGACGCCGCCGGTGGATGGATGCGGCTCCTGAACTCGCTCTCGGTGGTGCTCGCGCTCGCCGTGCTGGTCGGCGGGCTGCTGCTGCTCGCGGATGTGGCGGTCCCGGTCACGGCGTCGGTGGTCGGCGCGGTGGTGCTGATCGGCGCGGTCATGGTGCTGACACCGACCGCGCTGAGCTACGCGGTCGCGGGCGGCATCCGCCTGGTGCCGACCCGGCCGACCGCGCTGCGTCGCATCGGCTCGCGTGACGCCATCCGGAACCGGTCCCGCACTGCGGCGACCACCGGTGCGCTCATGCTGGCGACCGCGGTCGTGGCCGGCCTCGCGGTGTTCCTCTCGTCGTTCACCGCGTCGATCGACTCCGACGTGTCGGGTCTGGTGCGCTCCGACCTGGTGGTCGACTCCGGCACGTTCACCAAGGGCGGTCTCCCGGCCGACGTCCTGGAGCAGATCGCCGCGTTGCCCGAGGTCGAGGCCGTCAGCGGTTGGCAGATCGGGCGGGCGACGATCGGCGAGCTGTCGATGATGCGGGCGACCGGCATCGACGGCGACGCGCTCGCCGAGGTCCTGTCGCCCGAATGGGTCGGGCCCGCGCCGGACCGGCTGTCCGAGCTGGGCATCGCGGTGGAGCGCGAGACCGCGGAGCAGCTGGACCTGCAGCTCGGCTCGATGGTGCCCGTGATCTTCTCGAGCCGTGGCGAGGAGGTGATGTCGGTCGAGGGCATCTACGACTCGGGCTCGGTGCTGCTCGGGCAGGTGGTCCTGAACCGCTCCGTGCTGACCCGCCAGGTCCCCGCCTCGTACGACATCGCCGGTCTCGTCCGCCTGACCGAGGACACCCCTGCGGCGCGCGCCGCGGTGAAGGACGTGGCGGCGAGCTACGGCGTCAGCTCGGTGCTCGAGCCCTCGGAGTTCGTCGCGAGCCGGTCCGACCTGCTGCGCGGCTTCGAGCGTGTCATCCAGTGGATGCTGCTGTTCACGCTCGTGCAGGCACTCGTCGGTGTGGTCAACACGCTGCTGCTGTCGGTCGGCGAACGCCGCCGCGAGTTCGGCCTCCTGCGCGCCGCGGGAGCCAGCCGCTCCCAGGTACAGCGCCTCGTGCTGATCGAGGGCGCGTCGTTCGCCGTCATCGGCACCGGCCTCGGGCTGGCCGCGGGTGTCGTGATCGGCGTCGTCGCCATCGGCGCACTCGGACGCTTCGGCATCGAGGGCGTGGCGATCCCGTTCCCGGTGCTGGCGGTCACCGCGATCGCCGCAGTGGCGCTCGGGGTGCTCGCAGCGGTCGTTCCGGCACGTTGGGCCGCCGCCATCCCGGCGCTCGACGCCGTCTCCGACGCCGGCGAGTCCGCACGCGGCACCATCGGTCCACGAGCTCGCCTGGCCCGCTGGCTCGACGAACGTCGCCGGGTGCGTGGCGCCCGCGCCACGGGCCCCGCAGGTGGGGGCGCTGTGTCGGTGCCGCCGCCGTTCCACGG
>JALYWI010000178.1 GCA_030852785.1 Actinomycetota bacterium | reverse complement strand
CGCTCACGACGCTCCAGAAGGTCGCGACCGCGCTCCCACTCGAGGTGTCCGTCCTGCTCCTCCCGGCGAGCTGACCGCACCCGAGAACGACGAAACCCCCGCCGTGGCGGGGGTTTCGGTGCGGTGGGCGTACACGGACTTGAACCGTGGACCTCTTCCGTGTCGAGGAAGCGCTCTAGCCAACTGAGCTATACGCCCGAGCGGCGGACAATCTAGCAGGGACTCGGCCCGGGGCTGACATCCCCTCCCGGCGACACCGCTGCTCAGTCATCGAGCGGACCGAGCGCACCGACCACGACGATGACGAACACCCCCACGGCCAGGTCGACCCACAGGCCGATGCCGGGTCCGCTGCGCACGTCGCCCGCTCCGAGTCCCCACTCGAGGATCGATGCCAGCACCAGCGCCGTGCCCGAGAGCACCGCCAGGATGCGGCCCGCCTTCGCCCGGTCAGCCGCGATCAGCACGCCGGAGACGGCGATCAGCACGGCGATCACCATGACGACCCAGCCGCGCCCGAGCGAGTCGCCCAGACCGTCCCAACCGTTCTCGACCGCGGTGTTGCCGAAGCGCTGGCCGTAGTCCCGCCACGGCATCAGCGTGGAGGCACCGGCGACGATCGCCGCCACGAGCAGCGACGCGGTCAGCACCAGCTCCTTGCGGTCCGAGCGTCGCTCGACCGGCGGGGCGACCGGGGCGGCACCACCCAACGGCGGTGCATCGCTGTACGCGATCGGCGCGCCGAACTCGCCGACGGGGGTCGAGGCGTCGGGGTCCGAGGGGGTCCACGGTGACGGAGGCGCGCTCACCCCTCCAGCTTGCCCCAGGCGCAGGCCATGCCCACACCCACCGCCCGTGGAATTCTCAGCGGTGCGGAACGACAGGACCCCCGGCCGGAGCCGGGGGTCCTGCGATGTCCGTGACATCCACGGAGGCGACGAGGGGAATCGAACCCCTGTGCAAGGCTTTGCAGGCCTCTGCCTCACCACTCGGCCACGTCGCCATGGCGTCCGGACACCTTAGCGGCACCCGGCCCGACTCCCCGACCCCGCCTGGTCAGACGCCCTTGTAGTTGAGGACCTGCGAGAGCTCGTGACGGACCGTCACCAGGTCGCGCTGGTCCTCCATCACCTGGTCGATGTCCTTGTAGGCCCGCGGGTCCTCGTCGATCAGACGCGCCGCGTCGGCCTCGTTCCAGGCACGACCACGCATCCGGCGGCGGAGCCCGTCGACGTCGAGCTGCCGACGCGCTGCACCGCGCGACATGCGACGTCCGGCCCCGTGGCTGCACGAGTGGTACGACGCCGCCGAGCCCAGCCCGTCGACGACGTAGCTCCGCGTTCCCATGGACCCGGGGATCACCCCGGCGTCACCGACGCGGGCGCGGATCGCTCCCTTGCGGGTGATCCACAGGTTGCGGCCGTGGTGGTGCTCGCGTTCGGTGAAGTTGTGGTGGCAGTTGATGCACTGCTCGGCGTCGACCCGGCGGCCGAGGTGCGCGGCGAGCTGGTCGATCACCGCGTCGAGCATGACCTCTCGGTTCGCCAGCGCGTAGTCCTGGGCCCAGAGCATGTGGCGCACGTAGGCATCGAAGTCGTCGGTGCCCTCGACCAGGTAGGCCAGGTCGTCGTCGGGCAGGTCGACGAAGTAGCGACGCATCAGGCCCTTCGCACCCTCGATGTGCTGCTGGGCCAGCTGGTTGCCGATGCCCCGCGAGCCCGAGTGCAGGACCACCCAGACACGATCGAGCTCGTCGAGGCAGATCTCGACGAAGTGGTTGCCGGAGCCGAGCGAACCGAGCTGCTTGGCGGCGGTGCCCGCCTGTCGCCCCGACAGGTCACTCGCACGGTCGTCGTCCAGGAGCGCCGCTGCGGCCGCCTGCGCCTCTGGATGGCCCTGGCCGAGCCCCGCCGGCACCACCGCGGCGATGCGGCCGTGCAGCGCCGTGAGATCGTCACCGAGCGCGTCGGAGCGCAGCGGCAACCGGGCGGCGATCATGCCGCAGCCGATGTCGACGCCGACCGCTGCAGGGATGATGGCGCCGTCGGTCGGGATGACCGAACCGATCGTGGCACCCATCCCGAGGTGGGCGTCGGGCATCAGTGCGACATGACCGGTCACGAACGGCAGCGACGCCGTGCGCTCGGCCTGATGGAGTGCGTTGGGATCCAGGTCCGACGCCCAGTTCAGGACGTCACCGTGACGGGTGGGCATGTCCACAGGGTGCCCGGACGGCCCGCTCCTGTCGCCCCGGTTTGTGCAGATCACCCGGCGGTGAACGACGAAGCCCCCGCCGTGGCGGGGGCTTCTCCTGGAGCGGACGACCGGGTTCGAACCGGCGACCTCAACCTTGGCAAGGTTGCGCTCTACCAACTGAGCTACGTCCGCAGGGACGGTCACCCTAGCAGAGCCATCGGGGGCGGCAAATCGAGCGCGGACACCCGTGCGGGCACCGTCCGGGAGCCGCCTCAGTCGGGCGGTTCGCTGTCCCGGATGCGCTCGGCGAGCTCGATCGCGAGCTCGACCTCGGTGATGCCGTCGATCATCGACAGCCGTGTCATGTCGGCGAAGCTGAGCGCCGCGACCTGGCGGTCGTGACGGCCACGGACGACCAACTTGGAGTCGATCCGGTACACGTCGACCAGCGGCTGCCAGCGACGGTCGTTCGCGATGATCACCCGACGGTCCGTGACCGCCACTGCTGCCGGACGGCCGAGCATCTGGCCGGTGACCACGACCGCGACCAGCTCGTCGGGCTCGAGCAACGCGCCGCAGACCGCGATGGCCACCGCGGCACGTTCCTGGTCGTGCACCGAGAGCCGTCCGACCGCGGCCTCGAGGCCGTGGGGATCCGAGATCGGCTCGCCCGCGGGGTGGTCGTCGGGGGTGTGGTCGGCCCAGCGGGTCGACGCGTCGGCCGGTGGCACGTCGCGGCGCCGTGACCCGTTGCTGCGGTGCGCCCGTTCGTCGGGGTCCGCGGTGGTGTCGTCGTCCCACTCGTCGGCGAGCACCGTCCAGGGGCTGTCGTCGCCGCGGGTCGAACGTGGGGGCGGCGAGCTCGGAGGCGGCCCGCTCGAGAAGACCGAGCCCGTGCCGCCAGGTGGGTTCCACGCCGAGGCGTCGTCGTGGATGGGGTCGAAGACGTCGCCGGCATCGATCACGTCGTCGTCGTGGCCGACCGGCTCGGCGCTGAAGGGTCCTTCTTCGACGATCTCGGCGCGGTCCCAGAGGGTGTGGACCCGGTCCTCCGGGCGGTCGGTGAACTCCCAGCCGCCGACGGGTTCCTCGGTGCCGGTCGAGAACCGCGAGCCGTTCCGCGAGACCGTCGGTGCGTCGCCCTCATCGGATCCGGGTGCCGAGGCGGGCGCGTCGGTGCTCCACATCGATTCGGGTCCGCGTGGGGCCGTCGGGGGGACGACCTCGGCGTTGTCGGACGCGGCAGTGGAGAAGAGCGCCCCGAGCGGGGGCTTTCCACCGATGTCATCCACCTCTGTCACGGTCCTCGCCTCCGCCACGTAGGGCTCTGCAACTCCCCAGCGTAGGGGATGCGCCCGGGATTTCGATCGTCCAACCCCGGTTGCCGCCCCCAGGGACCTTCAGTCAGCGGCCTGTGCCCTACCCAGGAGATCGCGGCCCCAATCATCCAGCGGAAGATTCTTCGCGGCAGCCAGGCCGGCAGCGGACAGCTTGGGCAGCGTCTTGACGAGCACCGCCACCGTCTCGTCCTCGCCGAGGCTCCCCGCGACGCCTTCGAGCTGGGTCGACAGGAACACCAGGCACAGCGCGTCCTCGTGGGTCTGCACCGCCGGATCGATCGCCCGGCCCTCCTTGCGGATGATGGCCGAGACCCTCGCGATCTCCTCGTCGGAGTAGCCGACGTCGCGGAGCAGCACTGCGACCTCGTCCGCGTGGAAGGTCTTCGCCGCTGCGCGCCAGCGCAGGTAGCCGGAGCGTCCCTCGGGGTAGTCGGCCCGGGGTCGCATCCACCGTCGCAGGTGATGGGCGCGCGCCGCGATCAGCTGCAGCTCATCCGCGTGCGGGTCCAGCTGTTGGACCCACTCGGTCATCATCTCGGCGTGCAGCGTCTCCTTGACGTGTTCCGCGCCGCGCCAGGTGATCCGGTTCGGATCCTCTGCGTTCGCTGCGTCGATCGTCTCGATCGCACGCCGGAACCGATCCGAGCCGGGCCCCTCGTCAGCCACGCGAGCCGTCAGTCCCGCTGGTCGGCGGGGCGCAGGTCGATGCGCAGCACGAGGAACCCGTCCTCGACCGAGGGAACGGCGTCGCCGATCAGCGCGTAGTCCTGGAAGTCCGTCTCGGCCTGGCGCATGAACTCCCGGCGGGCGTCGCCCTCGACCGGCGGGATCTGACGCCGTTTGACCGATGCGGCGCGCTCCGCGAATCGCTGGACCATGGCGGCGGGATCGAATCCTGACATGGGTCCAGGCTATCCATCCGCCGGACGGGGCCTGAGCGCCCCGTAGTCGGGGCCGGGGCTCTCGGCTGCCGGAGCCGGCCTCGACGTCGGTGCGCTCGGCGCCTCGGGCCTCACGGCCGCGGGCGACGCCGCCTTGTTCGGGGCCGCACTGTTCGGGCCTGCACTGTTCGGGACCGCACTGTTCGGGACCCCGTTGTTCGGGACGGCATTGTTCGGGACCCCGCTGTTCGGGACCCCGTTGTTCGCGACCGCGCTGCTCGACGCCGCATTGCTCGAGGCCACAGTGTTCGAGGCGGCGTCGGGCTGGATCCAACGGACACCGATCTCGCCGCCGCCGGCGCGGTCCGGTCGCGTCGCCCGCCAGAAGACGATCGTCGACACCGTCAGCACCACGGCCAGCGCGATGAGCCCGGCGATGACCATCGACAGCCGACTCGACGCCGCGTCGGAGTCGGTCCCGACGGCGAGGCGCGCCGCGAGCACCACCGGAGTGGCGGCCACGAGGCCGGACGTCGTGCCGGTGCCGGGTCGGAACATGGGCCGCATCGTACCTGCGCCGCGAACCGCGTCGGGGGAGCCGACCGGTTCGGTGGTTCGGCGTTCAGGAGGCGGTGGCGTCCAGTCCGCGCAGCACGTCGTCGATGACGTCCTCGGTGGCCTCGAGCCCGACGGACATCCGCACCGTGCCGGGTGAGATTCCCGCGGCGGCCAGCTCGTCGGGCAGCAGGTTGACGTGCGTCGTCGAGGCCGGATGGGTCACCAACGTCTCGGGTCCACCGAGCGACGTGGCCAGCTGACACAGGCGAGTCGACTCCACGAAGACGCGCCCGGCGTCGAGGCCACCGGCCAGGTCGAAGGTCAGCAGTCCCCCGCTGTACTGCAGCTGGCGCCGAGCGAGCTCGTGCTGCGGGTGCGACGGCAGACTCGGGTGCCGGACCTCGCAGACCCGAGGATCGGCCTCGAGGACCAGCGCCAGCGCTTCGGCGGTCGCCGTCTGCTGACGGAGCCGGACGCCGAGTGTGCGCAGGCCGCGCAGGCCACCGACCGCGTCGAACGCGCCGGCGTTCGCACCCTGCAGCACGGCGAACCCCCACACCCAGTCCAGGAGCTCACGCTCACCGGCGATGACGCCGAGGGAGATGTCGTTGTGGCCGCCGATCGCCTTCGTCGCGGAGTGGATCACCAGGTCGACGCCGTAGTCGAGGGGACGCTGTCCGAGCGGCGTCGCGAACGTCGAGTCCACCGCCTTCATCGGACCCTTGATCGCGCCGAGACGCTCCAGGTCGACCAGATCGAGGCGGGGGTTCGCCGGGGTCTCGGCGAGCAGCAGCATCGTCGTGCCGGGGACGACTGCCGCCTCCCACGCGTCCGGGTCGGTGCCGTCGACGAAGGTCACGTCGATGCCGAAGCGTGGACAGACCGACTGCAGCAGCATCTGGGTGCCGGCGTAGAGCTGGCGCTGGGAGACGATGTGGTCGCCCTTCGAGCACAGACCGAGCACCACGGCGCTCACCGCGCCCATGCCCGAGCTGAACGCCCGTGCGCCCTCGGCGCCCTCGAGCTCCGCGATGGCGGACTCGAACGCGTTGACGCTCGGATTGCCGTAGCGGCTGTAGAAGCGCTCCGCCCCGGTCGACGTCGCCATCCGCCGACCCTCGTCGACCGTCGGCGTCACGAAGGTCGACGATGCCCAGATCACCGGCGCCAACGCGGTGTCGCTCGCCGCGCGTCCGCTGCGGATCGCCACGGTCTCCGGTTGCCACGTCGCCGTGTCGTCAGCGGTCGTGTCGTCCGCGATCATGTCGTCCGCGGCCGTGTCGCCGGCGGCCTGGTCGCCCGGCGCGCCGGATTCGCCGGCGGTGTCGTGGTCGGTGTCGCCTGCGGTCATGCCGGTCCTCCGGGGGTCATGTCCTGGTCCCCTCCCCGACGTCGTGCAGGAAGGAGTCGATCTGTGGAGCGAGCTGAGCGGTCTCGATGAGGAACCCGTCGTGACCATGCGGTGAGTCGATGTCGGCCCAACGGACCGCTGCGGAACCCGCCGCCAGACCGTCGAAGATCCGGCGCTGCTGCACGGGCGGGTACAGCGAGTCGCTGCGCACCGACGCGACCAGCGCGGGTGCACGCACACGGCTGAGCGCTCGGGCGACACCACCGCGACCGCGGCCCACGTCGTGGAGGTCCATCGCCCGGTTCAACCGCACGTAGCTGTTCGCGTCGAAACGCCGCACCAACTTCTCGCCGTGGTAGTCGAGGTAGCTCTCGATCTGGAAGATGTTGCCGTCGGTGAACTCGACGGGGCCCAGCAGGGACCGGTCGAACCGGTCGGTGAACACCTCGTCGCTGCGGTAGGTGACCTGCGCCATCATCCGGGCGTTGGTCAGTCCACGGTGCGGGCCGTCGCCGTCGGCGGCGTCGTAGTAGTCGCCGCCACGGAAGCCCGGGTCGGACTCGATGATGTGGCGACCGATGTGGCTCCACGCGATCTGCTGCGCGGATGCCTGCGCCGAGGTCGACGCCAGCACGAGCGACGCGACCCGGTCCGGGTACATCACGGCCCACTCGAGGGCCTGCATGCCGCCCATCGAACCGCCGACCACGGCCCGCCACCGGCCGATGCCCAGGTGATCGGCGAGCGACGCCTGGGTCCGCACCATGTCGCGGATGGTGACGATCGGGAAACGCGAGCCGTACGGGTCGCCCGTCCCCGGGTCGATCGAGGCCGGCCCGGTGGTGCCCTGGCAGCCGCCGAGCACGTTGGCGCACACGACGAAGAGCTCGTCGGTGTCGAGCGCGAGCCCGGGCCCGATCAGCCCCTCCCACCATCCGGTGTCGGCGTGACCGGGACCGCGCGGCGACGCGGCGTGGCTGTCGCCGGTCAGCGCATGGCAGACGAGCACCGCGTTGTCGCCGTCGTCGTCGAGGGTGCCCCACGACTCGTAGGCGACGTCGATGTGGTGGAGCGCACCGCCGCCCTCGAGCAGGAACCGTCGACCGTCGACCACCGAGTGGAAGCGGCGTTCGCCCACGGGATCACCCGGACGCCACGCGCCCGTCGCCGGCAGCAGGGACGCTCGGTGCGAGCCGGTGGTCTCGTCGTCGGTTGGGCGGGGGGACACGGCGTTCGGTGCTCAGCTCATGGAAGGTCCGAGGGGACCTCGACGTGATCCGAGCACTCCGGGCACGCCGCACACGGCGGCGTCGTCGGACACTTGGTTTGCGAACCGCGAGGGCTGCCACATCCCCGCCGGATGGCGAGAAGGCACCTTGGGTGTCCGTCCCAGGTTGCCGGACCCCGTGAGGGGCCACTCCTGATGTTCCGGTCACTGTCACACGTGGCGCGCACGGCGGTCAAACCACAAACCCCGCCCGGCACGGCGCCGAACGACGGATCATCGGGCCAGCGTTCGCCACCAGGCGAGGACCGGGTGCGACGCGTCGAGCCCGTGGGCCTCGGTCATCACGCGGCCCAGCTCGGTGAGCAGCGCGCCCCTCGCCGTGTCATCCGCGACCATGAGCTGCTCGACGAGCACCGCACCCCGGTCCCACGCCGTTCCCGGCGCGGGCAGCTCGACGTCGAGCACCGAGCTCGCCGACCAGCGCAGCGCACCGGCCGACAACCCGGCACCGAGGTGGCGGGCGGCGGCGATCGCGGCGACCGGAGGCGCACAGAGCGCCGCGGCGAGATGGTGCAGCGACGGCGCCCCGGCCATGGGCTCCACGCTGATGGTGGGCGTCACGGGGATGCAGTCACCCGCCACGTCGGGCACCGCTTCGACCACCCGGGTCTGGGTGGCGACGAGCACCTTGGGCACCTGCCGGGCCCGGGCCCACGCGGCGACACGCGGCGAGCGTCGTTCCACCTCGTCGAGGTCCACCGTCGGAGCGACCCGCGACGCGCCGCGCACACGTCGCGGCGTGCGTCCCCACGACAGGCGCGCCACGTCGATCATGCCGACCGTCACCAGACGCGCCTGACCGTCTGATCCGTCGGCGAGCGTGGCGGCTGTCCCGCCGGCGAGCGTGGCGGCTGTCCCGCCGGCGAGCGTGGCGCCGCGGTCGACGAGGCAGTCGGTGAG
>JALYWI010000110.1 GCA_030852785.1 Actinomycetota bacterium | reverse complement strand
GCGCTGCCGGGTCGTCCCACGTAGAGCTGCGCCTCGGCCCGGACCGCCGAGTCGATGATCGCCTCGAGCAGCAACGTCGTGACCGGCGGCGGCGAGCAGCACACGACACCCATGGTCGCCCCGGTCGCCTGCGAGCTCCCGATCGACCGCACCGACATCACGCCGCCGAACACCGGCAGGTTGGTCACCAGCCCCCTCCACCTCAGGTCGAGATCGAGGTCGGGGGCGAGCGTGTCGCCGAACACGTTGAAGCTGGAGCCGCTCGCGGCGGTCGACGCGTCGATGCTCACGAGCGCGCTCGGGGGTCGTTGCCGCAACGCTGCTGTCACGTCGAGTTGGATGCGATCGAACTCGGGCAGGCGCACCTGGTTGCACCGCCCGTCGATGATCGGTGCCCGCATCGCGCCGAACCACATGCAGTCGGCCCGGATCGACACGGCCACGGTCGCGTTCCGGAGCTCACCGACCTGTTCGACCATCGGCCGACAGGTGCCGCCCTCTCGGAAGAGGTCGACGTGCACCGCACGCCTGGACCGAGCAAAGCCCTGCTCCGTGACCGAACACGTCCGAGCTGGGGTGGTTCCGAACGCGGGCAGGCTGAGCACCACCTGGACCGATGTCATGTCGACCGGATCCGATGCCCAGCTCTGTCCCGAGTCGGGGCTCTCGAGCCTGACCCCGAGGTGCTCGACCGGTGCGTCGTCGGCGAGCCCCTGCATCGTGGGGTCGAACCCGCCCACGGTGATCGTCCGGGTGGTGGCGGCGAGATCGTGGCGACAACGGTTGTCGGCGACGACGCAGCCGGCACTCTGAGTGACCTGTGCCGAGCTCCCGTCGCCGAGCGTGAGCGCGCCCGTCTCAGGCCGCCAAGGGCCACTCGACGCGTTCGCGGCCGGCACGCCGACCATGTTGGTCCGCAGGGCGATCTGTCCGATCTCGAAGGTGATGCCACACCCGCCGACGCACGCACCCGGCTCGCGCTCGTCGACCCACAGGTCGACGTCGATCCTCGCCCCTTCGAAGACCGCCTCGGTGCGGCCCTGCAACACCGAGCCGCACTGCCCGGCGGCGGTGTTCGCCATCATGTCGATGGCGATGTACTGACCGTGAGTTCGCCCGGCCGGAAGATGTCCGACCGTGCAGCTGAGACCGGCCGCAGTGTTCTGGAACCGGAGCCGTATGTAGGACAGCGCCTGGTGCACCGGCGGTGTCTCGGTCATCTGGATCAGGAACACTGCGCTGTCCAACGTCGCGGTGCCGCCCGACTGCCACTGTGTGCCGAAGGATCGGACACGGTCGTTCATGTTGCAGAACGGATATCCCGTGCACAGCGTGTTCGCCGGGATGCGCGGGTTGGCCAACGGCGGGCTGATGAGGATCGGCTGTGACGGCGAGGAGTCGCCCTGCACGATCGCCGGATACGGCGAGTTGGTGGCGTCGTTGATGAACGGACAGATCGCCACTCGACCTTGGCGATGTCGGACCGTGCTGCGGCTCGTCAGCTGGATGCTGGCACCGGAGCGCGAGAGGTCGCACGCCCGAGGGAAGTCCGCCGCAGTGGCACCGCTCGTGGCGTCCCATCCGCTCGACGCGCCGAACACCACCTTCGCGGTCGGGTCGTCGATCACCAGCGCGTGACGATCGCCCGCGACGGCTCCGGGCGCACTCATCGCGCTCGCGTCGTTGACGTCGAAGAGGTACTTGCCGGGCCGGAACCAGAACGTCTTGCCCGGACACGAGCCGTTCAGCAGGTCGTTCAACTTCGCGGTCTCGACCGCGTTGTAGCGGCCGTGATCGAACGCGACCACCGCCGAACCGCTCGGACACGCCGGCGTCGTGCCGACGTTGATCGACTCGGTCGCGGTGAACAGCGTGCCGCGGCGCGGCGCGAGGGTCTGCGCGTCGGTGCTGTTGCACTCCGGGGTCTGGTCACGATCGCTCAGCGACACCTGCGCGCTGCCCGCGGACGGCAGGAGCGTGCCGCACGGCGCCCCGGCGGTGCCGCCCACTCCCAGGGCTCCCTGTTCGTACTGACCCGCCACCGTCGCTCCGACCGTGCCCGCCGTGGTCGACCGCACGTCCGCTCCCCGACCGACGGTGACATCGGCGTCGAAGCGGACGGGATCCGCCCCGGTCGCGACCAGCGTCGGATCCGCGATGCCGCCCGTCGGCACCGTGAGCGAGCCGCCGTACGTCGGGCCGACGATCTCGACACCCGGGCCGCCCAGCACCTCTGGCGACGGCGTGCTGGGAAGCGTCTGCATCGGGAGCGGCAACGGACGACACCGGAGCTCCACCTCGATCGCATCGCCGTCGGCATCGAGCTCGTGGGGCGCGCTCACCTTGCTGCCGGCGGGCACGTCGGTGCAGGGGTTGTTCTCGACGCTGCGGGCGAGACGCCCGATGCCGGTCTCGAGGGCACCGTCGGCCGCACGGCGTGCACGTGCCTGCTGTTCCTGCGATGCAGCGAGCCGAGCGCTCACCAGCGACAGTCCGAGCAGTGCCACGAGCACCACGGCGGTGAGGGCGATGGCGCCCAGCACGAAGATCAGCGCGACCCCTCGCTGGTCGTCGCTCAGGTCACGGCGTCGAACGCGACGCAGGCCGGCACGGTGGTGGCGCCCGGCCGTCATGGTCGAACTCCCGGGGGCGAGGTCGCGCTCCACACGCCCGCGGCGCGCAGCTCGTAGGTCGCCGAGGCGACCGCCGGTGCGGCGCAGGTGCCCACCGGCAGCGTGAGCGACGGCGCGGGGCTCGCGGCGAACTCGTTGCCCGGCACCGTCACCGCGACCCCGCCGCAGGTGACCTGCACCCGGTAGGCCTCGGCGCCCGGGACCGGGTCGATCACGATCTGGTCACCCGACCAGGTGGGCGCCGTGGGCGCGGGGATCGGGCCGGTGACCACGACCTGTTGCACGAACGAGCTGGTGGCCCCGTCGCTGTCGGTCACCGAGAGCCGCACCGAGTAGTTGCCGGGATGGGTGAACACGTGGGTCGGCGACGCATCGGAGGACGTCCACGAGGCGAACCCGAAGTCCCAGCGCCACGCGACCAGCGGACCCTCGAGATCGGACGATCCCGCGGTCGAGAAGGTGACCGCCCGCGGCGCGTCGGTCGATCCTCCCGAGGTGGTGAACGCGGCGACGGGCGCCGCGTTGACGCGGAAGGCGCGCTCGGTGCCGACGAGCTGACCACTCGGCGAGACCCGGGCGATGCGGTACTCGCCGTGGTCGTTCGGCCCGAAGAGGTGGTCGAGCGTCGCCCCCGGTCCGGTGGCGACGACAGCGCCCTCGGCGGTGGACAGACGCCAGCTCGACGCGGTGGGGTCGCCGGACAGCAGCGAGAAGCTCACGCGCAGATCGGGCCGCCCCGCGCCCACGGTGCCGACGACGGGCACACCGCCGGTGATCACGGGTTCGGGGTTGATCGTGATGCCGCCGATGGACCCGGGCCCGTTCAGTCCGACCTGCAACACGCGGACGTCACGGCCGCCGCGTGGGTCCTCGATCGTCAGCGTGATCCGACGGGGGCCCTCGGGCGAACCCGCGGGGAAGATCATGTCGAACACGGCTCGGGTATCGGTGATCGGGTTGCCGGACGCATCGGGCCCGAGGTCCCACCGGTAGGTGAGCGCGTCGGCGTCACCATCGGCGCTGGCGGTCGCGTCGAAGTGGAACGAGGTGGTGCCGACCTCTCCCGTCTCGGGGGCGACCGTCGCCTCGGCCGTGGGGTGACGGTTGACGACCCGCACGGTGATCGCGGCGACGTTGACCGCCCCGTCCGAGTCGGTCACCTCGAGCAGCACGGTGTGCTCGCCGACCACGGAGAAGGCGTGATCGATCTGCGCACCCGTGCGCTCCTCGGTCGCCCCGCCCGCGCCGGGCAGCTCCCAGCGGTACGCCGACGCGGCGAGCAGGCCGTCCAGATCCTCGGACCCAGCACCCGAGAACCTGAACGGCACACCGATGAACCCGACGAGCGAGTCGACCTGGATCTGCGCCACGGGTGGCCGGTTGCCGCTGCCCGGGATCCCGACCGAGCCGGCATCGGCACGTCGTGTCGCGTTCCACCTGATCTCCCGGGGCGAACGGCCCGGTCCCGCAGGAGTGGCGCGGAGCTGTACCCGTCGCGCCGTCACGCTCGCGCAGTCCGACGCGGGTGGGGTCTGCCCCGGGAGCGGACAGGCCGCCACCGCGGAACCCGGCTCGATCGACGGGAACAGCTCATCCGCTCGGGCCAGGGTGCCGCTGCTCGTGCACTCGCGGCGCCACAGGCTGCGCTCGGCGCTCGATGGATCGGCGCCTCGGGGACGGGCCTCGGTGTAGACGATGCGGGTCGAGGTGGCACCCGCGCTGATCAGCGACAGCCGCACGGTGCCGCCACCGCCGGGTCCACCGCCGGTGCAGTCGCCGCCGGCACCCGCGGTGACGGTGCGGGCAGACGCCACATCCCCGACGAAGGCCGAGCTGACGCGCCCGGTGGCCGTGGCGTTCGACAGGTGCTCGCCCATCGCCCCGTGCTGGCGGACCGTGGTGATGGTCCACGCGGCGAGCGGGCCGACCAGGATCGCCGTGAGCGCGGCGGCCAGCAGCAGCTCGATCAGGGTGAACCCCGCTTGGTTCCGTCGTCGCCCGGGGCGATGCCGCAAGGGTTCGATCACGGCGTCGGCTCGATCTGCGGCGCGGCGACGACCACGCTGCCGGTGCGCGACGTTCGCCCGGTCATCGAGACCCTGACCGTGAGTCGTTGTCGTCCCGCGTCGCCGCCGGCCGGACATGCGTGCGTGTACTCCCCGACGCCGTTGGCCATGGCGGTGGTCGGCACGGTCGATGGCAGGGTCGCCGACGCGGAGGAGAGGAATTCCACGTCGACGACCTCCACCGTGATGCCCGATCCGGCGGCCGGGTGGAAGGCGGCCGGATCCCCGTCATGGGCTACCTGCACCTGCGCGGCGGTGGGATGCACGACCGGTGGGGACCCGGTCGCTCCACATGCCTGGTAGGTGCCCGCCTTCAGGCTCTCTGTGTACGAGGTGAGTGCGGCTTGCATGCGCTGGGCGTCGGAGGTGGCCGACGTCGTCGCGATCAGGGTGAGCATCGCCGCGCTCAGCGCGGCGAGCACGGTGCCCATCAGAGCGATGGCGATGAGCACCTCGAGCAGTCCGTAGCCGCCCTGACCGGCGCAGTCGCCCTGACCGGCGCAGTCGCGCTGACCGGCGCAGGCGCGAGCGCTGGAGCGGGAACGAGAGCGGGCGCGGGTGTGAGCGCGGGCGCGGGCGCCGTCGTCAGACAGCAGCGGCGTGGAGTCGTGGAGGCCCGGGCGGCGGGCGGGACCGGACGCTGGGGTCGGGGCAACGAGCAAGTCCTCGCCTCCCTCCGAGTCGAGTTCGTGCTGTGGGCGGATCGGGTCCGCCGAGATGGGCTGGGGTCGTGTTCGCCCGGCCGATGCCCCGATCGGCCGGGCAGGGAGTTCGTCATGTCGTGGGATGTCCACGTGCGAACCCGCCGATCGCGTCACCAAGTCTTCCGCAGGTGCGCACCCCGGTCAACGGGTCATTTGCAGGTCAACGAGGGTCCGTCAGGCCGGCGCCGTGCGCCGTGGGCGGCGGGCGCCGTGATGTGCTGGACCGCCGCCAGAACGGCGTCCGAGCACACCGCACTCGCGCACCGAGTCCGTGGTGTGCTGGACCGCCGCCAGAACGGCGTCCGAGCACACCGCGCTCGCGCACCGG
>JALYWI010000106.1 GCA_030852785.1 Actinomycetota bacterium | reverse complement strand
CGTAGATCGCCGAGGGCAACGCCCGACCGCCCTCGACGTCGTCGCTGCGGAGCCAGCCCGCATAGATGCCGTCCGCGGGCATGAGCATCTCGTCCGCGATCGCCACGTTCGCCGTCGGGAACCCGAGGGTCCGACCCCGCTGGTCGCCCTTCACCACGGGGCCCCGCATCTCGTAGGGGCGACCGAGACGGAGGTTCGCGTCGACCAGGCGGCCCTCGTGCAGGTCACGACGGATGGCGGTCGACGACACCTGCGCGTCGTCACGTGCGGCCTGCCCGTCGGTGCCGACCAACTTGTGCCCGAGCACCTCGAAGCCGAGCTCCGCGCCCATCTCGGTGAGCAGCTCGACGTTGCCCCGACGACGGTGACCGAAGTGGAAGTCCTCGCCCACCACGACCTCGCGCGCCCGCAGGCAGTCGACCAGCACGGTCCGCACGAAGTCCTCGGCGCTCTCGTTGGAGCGCTCCTCGTCGAAGCGGACCACGAGTGCGTAGTCGACGCCCGTCTCGGCGAGCAGCTCGAGCTTCTGGTCCAGGCTCGTCAGCAGCAGCGGCGCGGAGTCCGGGCGGATCACCTGTGCCGGATGCCGGTCGAAGGTGACCACGGCGGAGCGCATGCCCTGCTCCTCGGCCCGGCGTCGGACCTCGCCGATCACCGTCCGGTGACCCAGGTGCACCCCGTCGTACGCCCCGATCGTCACCACGGACCCCTCCGGTGGCGCAGGGCAGGAATCGGCGTCTCGGAGGATGTCCACGGCCGAACGCTATCCAGGGCTCGCAGTGTCAACCAGCATCCGCTGTCTCAACCAGCATCCGCTGTCTCAACCAGCATTCGCTGTGTCAACCAGCATTCGCTGCCGCCAGCACGATGGCGGGCTTCGCGGAGTCGGCGTGGTGTGACTGGTACACGGCGAGCAGTTCATCGCCGGCGGCGACGACGGCCCACGGGCCGGGACCCTCGGCGCCGAGCTGGGCGCGCTCCAGCACACGACCGTGACGAACCAGCCCGGCGAGCTCGTCGTCGACGTCCACCCGCGCCAGGTGTCGCACGCCCTCGAGTGCCGGCAGCAGGGGAAGCTCCTCGCCCAGCGGCGACGCCTCGGCGAGATCGAACGGGCCCACCGCGGTGCGTCGCAGCGCGCTCAGGTGTGCCCCTCCGCCGAGCGCCGTGCCCAGGTCGGCGGCCAGCGAGCGCACATAGGTGCCCGAGGTGCACTCCACCACCGCGTCCCACACGAGGGGATCCGCCGTGGGCGTGAGCTCGAAGCGTCGGATCGTGACCGGACGTGCGGCGCGTTCGACCTCGATGCCCTCGCGGGCGAGCTCGTGCAGGCGTCGCCCGTCGACCTGGATCGCCGAGACCATCGGCGGCACCTGCTCGATCGGGCCGGTCAACGCCGCCGCGGCCTCGAGCACCGCTGCCGGGTCGAGTCCCGCCATGTCGTGGGTCGCGGTCACCGTGCCGTCGGCATCCAAGCTGTCGGTCTCGGTCCCGAAGGTGACGCGGGCCTCATAGGTCTTGTCGACGCCGGTGATGAAGGTCAGCAGCCGCGTCGCACGGCCGACGCCGAGCACGAGCACGCCGGTGGCCATCGGGTCGAGCGTGCCGGCGTGACCGACGCGGCGGGTGCCGAGCAGGCCGCGGGCCTTGGCGACCACGTCATGGCTCGTCCACCCGGCTGGTTTGTCGACGATGCAGATCCCGGTGGGTCCGTCGTCGGAGCGTCGACGCCGACTCACTCCGGGGTCTGCTCGTCGCCCGATCCGGGCGCATCGACGTCGTCACCGGTGCCGTCGCCGCTGTCCTGTTCGCCGCCGTCCTGTTCGCCGCTGTCCTGCTCACCGAGGTCGCGGAGGATTTCCTCGATCCGCAGCGCAGAGGAGAGCACCGTGTCGGGGCGGAAGCGGATCTGCGGGGTGCGTCGCATCTGCACCTCGCGGTTGATCAGCTGCTGCACCTTCCAGCGCTGCTCGTCGAGGGCCTCGGCGACCTCTTCGGAGCGGCCGTCCTCGTCGGCCGACATGGCCGAGTAGAACACATCCGCGGTCTCGAGCGACCCGTCGACGTCGACCGCCGTGATGGTGACCAGCTCGAGCCGCTCGTCGCCGATGCGCTCGAGCTCGGACGCGACGATCTCACGGAGCTGTTCGCCCACCCGATCCGTGCGGCTGAACTGACGCGGTGCAGAGTGTCGCCGACGTGCCATACCGACATTGGTACCACGACCTCGGCGGTCGAGAATCCTCGGTTTCGGGGGCAGGTGGAATTGCCCCGTCGAAGTACGTTCGGTGATCGGGCACACTGGGGCGGTCATGAGCACGAGTCAGGTCGACGCCCCGACCTCGGAGGTCCGTCGGTCCCGTCGTCGCTCTGAGCTGACCACGGCTCGACTGCTCGGCGTCTCGGCGATCGCCGTGCTCGGCGCGGTGCTCGCGATCGCCACCACCGACGCCGCACCCACCGGATGGACGGCATCGGACGTGCTGTACACCGCGGGGTTCGTCGTGGTGACCGTCGCCGCCGCGTCCCGCGCACGACGCTGGAGCCTGCTGATCTCGGCCGCGGTGGTGTCGATCGGTCTCGAGGGCGCTCCCCTGCTGCTCGGGCTCGCCGCGCTGGTGATCGCCCTGGTGCTCGCGTGGCGGAACCGGCGCAACCGCGTCGTCGGCGCCCTCGTGGGCGCGTTGGTCGCGGTCGCGGCGCTGCTGCTGACGTGGCCCGCCTCGCCGTCGGGTGCCACCGCGGTCCTCGCCGCCGCGTCGGTCGCGCCGGTGTGGATCTCCGGGTACCGGGTCTCGTCGACCCGTGTCCGGCGCCGACTCCTGGTCGTCGCACTCGTCGGGCTCGCGGTGCTCGCCGTCGGTGTCGCCTCGGGCGCAGCGGTGGCGCTCACCCAGCGCGATCGCGTGCTCGACGCCGCGGATCGCACCTCGGCCAGCCTCCGGGCACTGGGCGACGGTGATCGGGGCGAGGGCACCGCCGGGTTCGAGGACGCTGCCGAGGAGTTCTCCGCCGTGGTGGACGTGACCGAGGCGTGGTGGGCGGCGCCGGCACGTGCCACGCCGGTGGTCGCACAGAACCTCGACGCCGTGCGCACGGTCGCTCGTGCAGGCGCACACCTGAACACCACCGCCGCCGAGTTGGGCGCCGAGGTCGACTACGACGAGCTCCGCCTGCCCGACGGTCGGATCGACCTGGCCCGACTGGCAGCGTTCGAGGGGCCCGTCGCCGCCGCGGCGGACGCCGTCGCCTCGGCCGACGTCCAGGTCGCGGCGCTCGACTCGCCGTGGATCGCCGCGCCGGTGCGCGCACAGCTCGACGACCTGTCGTCGCAGCTCGTCGACGTCCGACGCAGCACGACACTCGCGGCCGCGGCGGTCGACGACCTGCCGGCCCTGCTGGGCGCCGAGGGGCCCCGCCGCTACCTGCTGCTGCTCGGCAACCCCGCAGAGGCCCGGGACCTCGGAGGGCACCTGGGCAACTGGGCCGAGATCGTCGCGGTCGACGGGCGCCTCGACGTCGTCCGCGTCGGCACGCCCTATGACCTGTTCGGTCCCGCGACCGAACCGCGACCCACCCTCGACATCGACGTCCCGCCGGCGCTGTCGTCGATGCAACCGGCGAGGTTCCCCCAGAACTGGAGCTCCAGCCCGGATCTGGCCACCGTCGCCGAGCTGGCCGCCGAGCTCTACCCGCAGGCCGCCGGCGGTGCGGCCCTCGACGGCGTGCTCTACGCCGACCCGTTCGCGCTGGCCGCGCTGCTCGCCGTGACCGGCCCGATCACCACGAGCGACGCAACGGTGCTGTCCGACACCGACGCGGTCGAGTTCCTCACCCAGGGACAGTTCCTCGACGCCGCCGGCGGCGACCGTGGCGCGGATGCCACCGTCACCGAGGTCGTCGAGCTCGCGCTCGACCGACTCACCACCCGACAGCTGCCCGCTCCGGCCACGCTGGCCGAGCACTTCGGACCCGTCATCGCGGACGGTCGGCTGCAGTTCCACTCGTTGCATCCCGAGGACCGCGACGTGCTCGCACTGTCGGGGCTCGACCGGCCCGTCGAGGCGCCCCGCGGTGGCGACCTGCTCGCGGTGGTCAACCGCAACTCGAACCCGTCGAAGATCGACACCTTCCTCGAGCGGAGCATCGACTACGACGTCGACTGGGACCCGGCGACCGGGCACGTCCGCTCCCGGGTCGTGGTGACGATGACCAACGACGTGCCCGACGGGGAGCTCGGCACCGAGGTCACCCTGCCCCCGCCCGGCGCGGCGCCCGGGACCAACCGGACCCAGCTCTCGATCGTCACGCCGTTGCGGGCGACCGGCGCGTTGGTCGAGGGCGACGAGGTCGCGATCGGCTCGACGTCGGAGACCGACGGCCTCCAACGCCACACCGTGACCGTCGACCTGCCGCCCGGCGAACGCCGGACCGTCACCTTCGACCTGACCGGCGAGGTGGCCCGGGGCGAGCGCTACCGGTTGCGGTGGATCGACCAGCCGCTCGTGCGCCCGACCGACGCCCGACTGCTCGTGCAGTCCTCGGGCGCCGCGCTCGCCGGGGGTGCCCGCGACGGCATGGTCCGACTGGGCACCGACCGGGTCACCGACATCACCGTGTCGACCGTCGACGCCCCCACCCGCTGAGCGGACACGGCGTCGAGGTGCGGACGCGGCGACACCCGGCCGTCCGCACAGCGAGCTGCAGGACGACCGGGTGCCGGAGGGATCAGACCCGCGGGATCTCGCGCAGGTCGTAGGTCTCGATGATGTCGCCGCTCTTCAGGTCCTGGAAGTCCGAGAGGCCGATACCGCACTCGTAGCCTGCGGCCACTTCCCGGACGTCGTCCTTGAAGCGTCGCAGCGAGGAGATCTCGCCCTTCCACAGGATGCCGCCGTCACGCAGGAAGCGGACCTTGGACCCACGGGTGATGACCCCGGACTGCACCAGGCAACCGGCGATCGCACCGATCCTCGGGACCTTGAAGATCTCGCGGACCTCGGCCTCGCCGGTGACGACCTCTTCGTACTCCGGCTCGAGCATGCCGACCATGGCGGCTTCGACGTCCTCGAGGAGCTTGTAGATGATCTCGTAGGTCCGGATCTCGACGCCCTCGTTGGCGGCCAGATCACGGGCCTGGCGACTCGGCCGGGTGTTGAAGCCGATGATCGTGGCGTCCGAGGTCGCCGCGAGCTGGATGTCGGACTCGGAGATGCCGCCGACGCCGCGGAGCACGAAGCCGACCTTGACCTCGGGGCGTTCGAGCTTCTTGAGGCTCTCGGTGAGTGCTTCGAGCGAACCCTGGGCGTCGGCCTTGACGATGAGGTTGAGGCTCGTCTGCTCCCCGGCCTGGATCTGGGCGAAGATGTCCTCGAGTCGGACACCCTGCACGTTGACCGAGGCGTTCTGGCCACGAGCGGCTTCACGCTGCCAGCGCTCGCGGGTCTCGGCGACCGAACGGGCCTTGCGCTCGTCGGGGGCGACCACGAAGTCGTCACCGGCGAAGGGCACGTCGGACAGACCGAGCACCTCGACCGGGGTCGACGGCGGCGCTTCCTTGATCTGCTCACCGTGATCGTTGATGAGCGCCCGGATGCGGCCCCACGCGGGACCGGCCACCAGGGGATCACCGACGCGCAGCGTGCCGTGCTGCACGAGGATCGATGCGACCGGACCACGGCCGATGTCGAGGTGCGCCTCGATGACCACGCCTCGGGCGCGCCCGTCGGGAGTGGCGCGGAGATCCTCGATCTCTGCCACGACGAGCAGGTTCTCGAGCAGCTCGTCGATGCCGATCCCCTGCAGTGCGGAGACCTCGCACATCATGGTGTCGCCACCCCAGGCCTCGGGCACGAGCCCGTGCTCGGAGAGCTGCTGCATGACGCGTGTCGGGTCTGCGCCCTCGCGGTCGATCTTGTTGATCGCGACGACGATCGGCACCTCGGCCGCCTTGGCGTGCGCGATGGCCTCGAGCGTCTGGGGCATGACCCCGTCGTCCGCGGCGACGACCAGCACGACGATGTCGGTGGCGTCGGCACCACGGGCACGCATGGCGGTGAACGCCTCGTGACCGGGGGTGTCGATGAAGGTCAGCCGTCGGCCGTCCTTCTCTGCCTGATAGGCACCGATGTGCTGGGTGATGCCACCGGCCTCACCCGCGACGACGTTCGCGTTGCGGATGCGGTCGAGCAGCTTGGTCTTGCCGTGGTCGACGTGACCCATGACGGTGATGACCGGAGCGCGGTGCGGCCAGGACTCGTACTCGGCGTCCTCGTCCTCGGGGATGTCGAGCACCTTGCGGAGCTCGACCTCTTGCTCCTGGCCCAGGTCGACGAGCGAGATCTCTGCGCCGACCTCTTCGGCGAACAGCTCGATCATCTCGTCGGAGAGGGACTGCGTGGCGGTCACCATCTCGCCCTGCTGGAGCAGGAAGCGGACGACGTCGGCCGCCGTGCGGTTCAGGCGGGCGCCGAGGTCCTGCGGGGTGGAACCACGCTCGATGACGACGACACCGTCGGGGACGGGTGCGCTTGCCGGCGTGTAGCTCGGCATGTCCATCGGCTGCAGCTCTTCGCGGTTGCGACGCCGACGTCCCTTGCGACGGGGCGGGCGCTGCTGGCCACCCGGGCGGCCACGACCGCCGGGGCCACCACCGGGTCCACCACCGGGGGGCGGGAACGACGGACCGCCACCGGGACGGAAACCGCCACCGGGGCCGCCACCGGGACGGGGTGCGCCGCCGCCGGGACGAGGACCACGAGGTCCACCGGGACCGCGCCCCGAGGGCGCGGGGCCACGACCACCGAGGCCCGGAGGCGGCGGGATCGGCTTGCCGGAACGCGACAGCGGCGGACCGGGAGGCGGCGGGATCGGCTTGCCCGAGGGCGACAGCGGCGGACCGCCGGGCTGGGGTGCTGCGTCGGGAGCGGGGGCGGCGGGTGCTGCCGCAGCGCTCTCGTCGGCGCGTGCTGCAGGTGCCTGGGGTGCGGGGGCCTCGGCGGCAGGTGCGGCCGGAGCCTGCGGCGCCGGTGCCTGGGGC
>JALYWI010000094.1 GCA_030852785.1 Actinomycetota bacterium | reverse complement strand
AGCGCGCCGCGCTCGCCGGGTTGCTCACCGCGATGGTGCTCGGGTTCGCGTTGAACGACTCGGGCATCTCGGTGCCGGGCATGATGATCGGCGTCGCCAACGCCTCGCTGGTCCACCTGCTGCTGCGTGTCGACGACGGCACCGACACCGCTGACGTCGAACCGTCACCGGCGCCCGACGAGTCCGACGAGTCTCAGGAACCCGCGCTGCAGTCCTGACGCACGAACAGCACGCTGCCGTCGCCGACGCCGGCGACCGGCTCGAAGCCTTCGGTGGCCAGGCCCTCGGCCAGACCGCCGAAGTGGCCGAAGCGCTGTTCGGAGATGGCGACCACGGCGCAGATCCTCGGGTCCGACGCGTCGTCGATCAGGCTCTGCTCGGTGTAGCGCTCCTGCTGGCGACGCAGCATCGACGGGTCGACCAGGTCGTCGGTGGTGCGCAACCCGGCCCGCCAGACCACGCCGGGTTCGTCGCTGATCACCCAGGCGTCGCGGGGGAGCTGTCGGAGCTCGGCGAGGATCTCGGCCTCGGTGCCCGAGTACTCCGCAGGCGCGAGCAGTCCGTCGAGCTGGACCACGGCCATCGGCACGGCGATCACCCCGGCGACGACGGCCAGCTTCCACGGCGGACGGTAGAGCCCGATGAGCAGCACCAACGGCGGGGCCATCGCGGCGACGTGCGGGCGCCAGAGCGGGCTGACGACCACGATCAGCCACAGGGCGCTGACGACGACCCACGACGTGACGAGCAGCCGGTCCGACGGCGCCCAGTCCCGGCCGGCCCAGTCACGTCGGCTCCACCACGACGCGTCGGTCGCGGTCCCGTCGGTCCCGGCCGCGCCCTCGAGTGCGCCCACGGTGGTGGCGGCACGTCCCGTGCTGCGTCGGGCGACGACGCCGGCGACGAGGGCCACGACCGCGAAGAACAGCACCGCCAGGTCGCGGTCCCACAACGTCGAGAACAACTTGGCGGCGTTGCCGAGCACGTCGCGCTGCGCCGCGGCGTCGGTCCGGTAGCGCACCGACTGGTCCCACACCTCGGTCATGCCGAGCGGGATGCTGACCGCCAGGAACACCGCGCCGGCGCTCAGCGCGGCCACCACGCCACGCAGCAACGACCTGGTCGGCGAACGGCGCGAGCGGAGATCGGCGACGAGCGGCGCGAGCAGCACCAGGACCACCGGGACCAGGACCGGTGCCTCCATCGCCTTGGTCGACAGCGTGGCACCCACCGCCAGGCCGATCAGCACGGCGCCCCAGGTGGTGGGGCGGTTGCGCTGGCGGACCGACAGGCCGACCGCCAGCGTCGCGAAGGCCAGCGCCGGACCGTCCGCGGCGAGCGAGACGGTCACCCACGCGAGCCCGCCGCTGGTCGCCGCCAACGCGCCGGCCACCAGCGCGCCGCAGCGATCGGTCATCTGCGCGGCGGTCCAGTACACCGCGGCGACGATGACGAGCCCGGAGACCACGGCGAGCACGCGGGGCGAGTCCATCGTGCGGAACCCGACCAGGTCGCCCAGCCACACCAGGGGCAGGAAGAGCGGCCCCTGGCTCGAGAAGACGTCGCGGAACGGCACGCCGCCGGCGCGCATCGCGACCGCCGAGTTCGAGAAGACGCCGTCGTCGAAGGACAGCGCTCGTGGTGCGAAGTACGCCGGGATCCGCACCAGGAGGGCGAGGGTGACCAGTGCCACCATGTCGCTCCAGCGGAACGTCCGGCGCACCTCGGCGGCCCCCGTGTCGTCGGGAATCGTTGTCGTAGCGGGCATCTGGGGCGTTCGTCCTCGGCGGTCCGTTGGGGAGAGCGAGGCTACCGGCCGCCATCCCTGCACGAGGCGACCGCTCCGTCGCGCTACCCTCGGCTGAACCGACGTTCAGGAGAGGTTGTGGCAAAGCACATCTTCGTCACCGGCGGAGTGGCATCGAGTCTCGGCAAGGGTCTCACGGCCTCCTCCCTCGGGAGACTCCTGAAGGCCCGTGGTCTCCGGGTCACGATGCAGAAGCTCGATCCGTACATCAACGTCGACCCCGGCACGATGAACCCCTTCGAGCACGGCGAGGTCTTCGTGACCGAGGACGGCGGCGAGACCGACCTCGACCTCGGCCACTACGAGCGCTTCATCGACGAGCAGCTCACCCGTGACTCGAACGCGACCACCGGGTCGATCTACCAGTCCGTCCTCGCTGCGGAGCGGCGCGGCGAGTACCTCGGCAAGACCGTGCAGGTCATCCCGCACATCACCGACGAGATTAAGCGGCGCATCTCGCGCCTCGGCATCGACGGCACCGACGTGGTGATCACCGAGATCGGCGGCACCGTCGGCGACATCGAGATCCTCCCGTTCCTCGAGGCGATCCGTCAGTTCCGCCTCGACGTCGGCCGCGAGAACGTCTGCTACGTGCACGTCACCCTGGTGCCGTTCATCGGCCCGTCCGGCGAGCAGAAGACCAAGCCGACGCAGCACTCCGTCACCGAGCTGCGCAGCCGCGGCATCCAGCCCGACGCGATCGTGTGCCGGTCCGACGACGAGATCTCCTCGGACCTCAAGCGCAAGATCTCTTCGCTGTGCGACGTGCCCGTCGAGTCCGTCGTCAACTGCGCGGATGCCGACAGCCTCTACGACATCCCCCTGGTCATCCACGACGAGGGCCTCGACAACGTCGTGTGCGACATCCTGCGCCTGGGCGACGTCGCACCCGACCTGAGCGAGTGGAACGACCTGGTCAAGCGGGTCGCGGACGCCACCTTCCCGGTGCGCATCGGCATCATCGGCAAGTACGTCAGCCTGCCCGACGCCTACCTGTCGGTGGTCGAGTCGCTGAACCACGCGGGCTTCCACCACGGCGCGGACGTCTCGATCGACTGGATCCAGGCAGAGGACGTCGAAGGGCTGCTCACCGCCGGTCGCCTCAAGGACCTCGACGGCATCGTCATCCCCGGCGGCTTCGGCGAACGCGGGATCGAGGGCAAGATCGCCGCGGCGGGCTACGCACGCGAGCACGAGATCCCCTGTCTGGGCATCTGCCTGGGCATGCAGGTCATGACCGTCGAGTACGCACGCAACGTGCTGGGGCTCACCGGCGCGAACTCCACAGAGTTCGACCCGACCACGCCGCACCCGGTGATCGACCTCATGGACTCCCAGCGAGAGGTCACCAAGAAGGGCGGCACGATGCGCCTGGGTGCCCAGCCCGCCATGCTCGAGCCCGGCTCGATCGTGCAGGCCGCCTACGGCAAGGAGGTCATCTCCGAACGCCACCGGCACCGCTACGAGTTCAACCCCGCGTACCGCCGCCGCTTCGAGGGCAGCGACTTCCGGTTCTCGGGCACGTCGCCCGACGGCCGCCTGGTCGAGTTCATCGAGCTCGCCGGCCATCCGTACTGGGTCGCCACGCAGGCGCACCCCGAGTTCAAGAGCCGTCCGACCAACCCTGCGCCGCTGTTCCGCGAGCTGATCGGCGCCGCGAAGGACCGTGCGAGCGGCCGCAACCCGCAGTTGATCGACATCGGTGACGAGGAACGCCCGGACGGCGCCGAGGGCCACCGTCCCACGGCGCGCTCCGTCAGCGAGGCGTGAGCGGGTTCCGACACCTCGACGAGCGCGTCCTGCACCGCGGTCACGTCATCACCCTCTGCGACGCCGAGTTCGAGGCGCCCGACGGCTCCCGGTTCCACCGAGAGATCGTCCGACATCCCGGCGCGGTGTCGGTCGTGGCGCTGACCGAGCAGCACGACGTGGTCATGGTCCGCCAGTACCGGGCCGCGGTCGACGACCTGGTGCTCGAGATCCCCGCCGGCAAACGCGACGTCGCCGAGGAACCGCCCGAGACGACCGCCCGGCGCGAGCTGATCGAAGAGGTCGGCCTCGAAGCCACGTCGCTGACGTTGCTCGCCCGGTTCCACAACTCGATCGGCTTCACCGACGAGGAGAGCTTCGTGTTCCTGGCGACCGGCCTCCGCTCGGTCGACGCCGACCGGCAGGGCATCGAGGAGTCCTACATGGAGGTCGTCGAGGTCCCGCTGGCATCGATGCCGGCGATGATCGCCTCGGGGGAGCTGACAGACGGCAAGTCGATCATCGGCGTGACGCTCGCCGCCGCCCGGCTCGCCGGGTCACCCGGGGACTGAACCGTGAGCGCCGCGGCCGCCGAGCAGACGTTGCCGGACGAGGCCCGCGAGTTCCTGGCGCACCTGGTCGTCGAGAAGGGTCGCTCGCCACTGACGATCGACGCGTACACCCGGGACCTGCGCCGTTACGCCGCCTTCCTCGACACCTCGCCCCGCAGCGCCACGGTGCTGCGCGCCACCCCCGAGGACGTCGCTGCGTTCGGCGTCGAGCTGCGCAGCACCCTCTCGCCGGCCTCGGCGACCAGGACCCTGGTCGCCGTGCGGACCATGTACCGCTGGCTGGTCACCGAAGGCGTGCTCGGCACCGATCCCGCGCTCGACGTCGAGTCGCCCAAGTTGCCCTCGCCGCTGCCCAAGGCGCTGTCCGAGGCACAGGTCTCGTCGTTGCTCGAGTCGGCCGAGGCGGCCGTCGAGCAAGCCGTCGGGACAGCGGTCGGGGACGCTGCGGCCACCGGCACGGATCCACGGCAGGCGGCGTACGCACTGCGGGACCTGGCGCTGCTCGAGCTGCTCTACGGCACCGGGGCGCGGGTGTCCGAGGTGTGCGGGTTGGGCTTCGGCGACCTCGACCTGGAGTCCGCCCTGGTGCGCCTGTTCGGCAAGCGGTCCAAGGAGCGCATCGTCCCGCTGGGACGTCCGGCGGTCCGGGCGCTCGCCGAGTGGCTCGACCGCGGTCGACCCGAGCTGACACCGACGGCGTGGCGCACCCGCGACGACGCCGATGCGATCTTCCTCGGGTCCAAGGGCTCGCGACTGACCCGACAGGGCGCCTGGCAGGTGCTGCGACGTCGAGCGGCCGCGGCGGGACTCGAGTCGCACATCAGCCCCCACGTGCTGCGCCACTCGTGTGCGACGCACCTGCTCGACCACGGTGCCGACATCCGCACCGTCCAGGAGCTGCTCGGTCACGCCTCGGTGAGCACGACGCAGATCTACACGCGCGTGTCGAACGAACGGCTCTGGGCCGCCTACGACGCGGCGCATCCACGGGCGAACGGACGCCCCGACGCGCCGCGTCAGGCGCCGCCGTCGGCGACCTGGGAGGAGTCGTGAGCCTGCGTCCCGCCCACCGCGCCCGGCGACTGGCATCGACGCTGCGGGCCCGACCGCCCTCGGGCGAGGACCTCGAATGGGTCACGACGCTGTTGTCGGAGCACGAGCTGCGGCTCTTCGAGCGCATGCCGGTGGTCGACCGCAGCCACTCCGTCGGCGTCGCCCGGGCGGTCGCCGCGCACCTCGACCGGATCGGCCTGACCGAACACGACGACGACGCCCGCTGGGTGCTGGCCGCGGCGCTGACCCACGACGTGGGCAAGTCGGTCGCCGGTCTGGGCACCTACGGCCGGATCATGGCCACGCTCTCCGAGGCGGTCGGCGGCCGGTCCATGGCACGGGTGTGGGCCGACCGACGGGGGATGACGCGCCGTATCGGCCTGTACCTGCAGTACCCGACCCTGGGCGCCGAACTGCTCGCCGTCGCAGGCGCCGATCCCCGAGTGATCGCCTGGGCCGCGGAGCACCACGAGCCCGAGGAGACCTGGTCGGTGCCCGTCGACGCCGGGCGCCTGCTGAGCGCCGCGGACGACGACGAGCTCTGAGGCCCGACTCGCTCGATCAGTCGGCGGGCAGCAGACCGATGTGGTCCTTCGCCCGGGCCACCACGGGCCCCGCCACCGCGCGTGCCTTGGTCGCGCCGGTGGCGAGCAGCGACGCCGTGAGCGCAGGGTCCGAGCGGAGCTCGGCCAGCCGGGTCTGGATCGGACGCAGCATCTCGACGACCGCCTCGGCGGTGTCCGCCTTGAGCGGGCCGTACTGGGAGTACTGCTCGGCGACGGCCTCGGGGCTGCGCCCGGTCACCGCGCCGAGGATCGACAGCAGGTTCGACACTCCCGGCTTGCCGGCGACGTCGTAGCGGACCTCGCCGTCGGAGTCGGTCACGGCACGCTTGAACTTCTTGGCCACCGAGGCCAGGTCCTCGTCGACCATCACCGTGCCGGCGTCGCTCGCCGCGGACTTCGACATCTTGTCGGTCGGCACCTGCAGGTCCATGACGCGGGCGCCGGCGGCCGGGATCGTCGCGACGGGCATGACGAAGGTGTCGCCGTAGCGGGCGTTGAAGCGCTCCGCGACGTCGCGGGTCAGCTCGATGTGCTGGCGCTGGTCCTCGCCGACGGGCACCCGGTCGGTGTCGTAGAGCAGGATGTCGGCCGCCTGCAGCGCGGGGTAGGTGAAGAGGCCGGCCGAGATGAAGTCCTGCCGCTCGGACTTGTCCTTGAACTGCGTCATGCGACGCAGCTCACCCATGCTGGTCACGCACTGGATCAACCACGACAGCTCGGAGTGCTCCCGCACGTGGCTCTGCACGAACAAGGTGCAGACCTCGGGGTCGAGCCCACAGGCGATCAGCACCTGGGCGAGCTCGAGGGACTTCCGGCCGACCTCGCCGGGTGCCTTCGGGACCGTCAGGGCGTGCAGGTCGACGATGCAGTAGAAGCTGTCGGCGTCGTGCTGCTCGACGACCCAGTTGCGGACCGCACCGAGCAGGTTGCCGAGGTGCAGATCGCCGGTGGGCTGGATTCCCGAGAAGACGCGTGACATGGCCGACGAGACTACCGAGCGCCCGTCCGTGCACAGAACCGTGTTCCGGTTGGAGCGTCCGGCGGGGGAGCGCGGGCCGCAAATGACACGCGTGTGATCCGCGGGCCGCGAAGCGCTACGCTGTACACGTGTCCTACGCCGTGCAGACCCCCGTGTTCGAAGGACCCTTCGATCTGCTGCTGCACCTGATCCTGCGCGAACAGGTCGACCTCTACGACATCTCGCTGTCGACGATCGTCGACGCGTACCTGATCGAGCTGAACCGCATGGAGCACCTCGATCTCGAGGTCGCGACCGAGTTCCTGCTCATCGCCGCCACGCTGGTCGAGCTCAAGACGAAGCGGCTGCTGCCGGGTGACGACGACGTCGACCTCGACGACGACCTCTCCCTGTGGGAGGAGCGGGATCTGCTGCTCGCCCGCCTGCTCGAGTGCAAGACCTTCAAGGACGCCGCCCACGTGCTCGAGGTGCTCCACACCTCGGCCGCACGCTCGGTGCCGCGCCTCGTCGGGCCCGATGAGCGCTACTTCGACCTGGCACCGGACCTGCTCGAGGGCGTCGACCCGCTGCGCCTCCGCGACGCCTTCCTGCGTGCGACCGCACCCAAGCCGCAGGTCAAGATCGACCTCTTCCACGTCGCCCCGATCCGGGCGAGCGTGATCGACGCCGTGGCCGACCTGTGCCACGAGCTGCCCCGCCGCCGTCGGGTCTCGTTCCGGGAGCTCACCGCCTCGCTGGGCGAGCGGCTCGAGGTCGTCGTGCACTTCCTGGCGATCCTCGAGCTCTTCAAGCAGGGTCTGGTCGACCTCCGCCAGCCGAACACCTTCGGCGACATCGAGGTCGTCTGGCAGGGCGGCGAGGACGTCGGCGCGGATGCGGCAGAGCTCGTCGACGCCTACGACGGCTGACCGGGTGGAAGCCCGGCCCTGCAGTGGTGGACACTGGCGGGACCGGATCACCGCTCCGGCATCTCGAATTCCGGGACCACTGACTGGGAGCAGCCGAGCCATGCACAGGACCGCGCCATGACCACTGAATCGCGTCGAGCGCTCGAGGCCGTCATCATGGTCGCCGACCAGCCGGCGGACCCTGCGCTGCTCGCCCAGCTCGTCGAGCTCTCGCCGGCCGCGGTCGAGGAGATCCTCGAGGAGCTCGCCGCCAGCTACGAGGCCGAGCAGCGGGGGTTCCGACTGATGAAGGTGGCCGGTGGTTGGCGCTACCAGAGCCACGAGGACTGCGCGCCGTACGTCGAGCGTTACGTGCTGACCGGCCAGACCGCACGGCTGTCGGCCGCCGCCCTCGAGACGCTCGCGATCGTCGCGTACAAGCAGCCGATCTCCCGGGCGCAGATCGCAGCGATCCGTGGTGTGGGCGTCGACGGCGTCATGCGCACCCTGCAGCAGCGGGGCTACGTCGACGAGACCGGTCGCGATCCGGGGCCGGGTCAGGCCTCGCTGTTCGGCACGACCGACGTGTTCCTCGAACGCCTCGGGTTGAACTCGCTCGACGAGCTGCCGTCGCTCGGCGACTTCGTGCCCGGCGCCGATGTGGTCGAGCTGCTCGAGCAGGGGCTGCGCGTCGAGGCCGACGAGGCCGCCGCCTCGGGTGAGGTGCTCGCGACCGACGACGCCGAGAGCGACGCAGCCGAGGCCGAGTCAGCCGAGACCGAGTCAGCAGCGGCCGAGGACGACGGCGTGACGGTCGACATCACCGACCCCGTGCCGCTCGACCTCGACGCAGAGGACGACTGAGGGGTGGTCGACCCCAACGCCGAAGGTCCGACGGACGAGGCCTACGACCCGTCGATCGAAGGTGAGCGCCTCCAGAAGATCCTGGCCCGGGTCGGCATCGGCTCCCGTCGTGTCAGCGAGGAGCTGATCGACGAGGGTCGGGTCTCGATCAACGGTGTCACGGCGATCCTCGGTGCCCGGGTCGACATCGACCGCGACGTCGTGGCCGTCGACGGCGTGCCGATCGGCGTGAAGCCCGGCCTCGTCTACTACCTGCTGAACAAGCCGAAGGGCGTGGTCACGACCGCGGACGACCCGCAGGGCCGCCCCACCGTGGTGTCCCTCGTGCCCGACGAGCCCAGGGTTCATCCGGTGGGTCGACTCGACCTCGACACCGAGGGTCTGTTGCTGCTGACCAACGACGGCCAGCTCACCCATCGGCTCACCCACCCGAGCTTCGGGGTCGACAAGGAGTACGTCGCCGAGGTCGAGGGCACACCGTCGAGGGGCGCCCTGCGACGCCTCCGTGAGGGCGTCGAGCTCGAGGACGGTCCGACCGCGCCGGCGTCCGCGTCGAGCCCGGCGCCGGGTGTCGTGAAGCTCGTGATCCACGAGGGCCGGAACCGTCAGGTCCGCCGCATGTGCGACGCCGTCGGCCATCCCGTCCGTCGCCTGGTCCGCACCCGGATCGGTCCGCTGCGCGACGTCCACCTGCGCCCGGGTGCATGGCGCGAGCTCACCACCGACGAGGTCCGAGAGCTCGAGCGCGCCGTGTCGGCCACCGACGACGACACCTCAGCGAGCGGTGAGGACGCCGTTACGGGTGGCGACGAGGCGGCTGCAACCGGTGACGGCGCCGTGGCGGACGACCGCTAACCTCGCTCCGATGTCCACGACCGTCGCGGCCCTGCGGGGTGCCATCACACTCGAGCGCGACGAGCGCGAGCACATGCTCGAGCGGGTCACCCGCCTGCTCACCGAGATCATGGACCGCAACGGGCTCGAGCACGGCGACCTCATCTCGATCCTCTTCACGGCCACCGACGACCTGCACTCGGCGTTCCCCGCGGTCGCGGCGCGGCAGCTGGGGATGGGCGACGTGCCGCTGATCTGCGCGCGTGAGCTCGACATCGACGGCGGGATGCCACGCTGCGTCCGCGTCATGATCCACATCACCACCGACCGGCCGCGCTCGGAGCTGCGACACGTGTACCTGGAGGACGCCCGATCCCTCCGGGACGACCTCCCCGAATGATCTCCGCCGTGACCGAGTCCGGCCCCCGTCGGGCACAGGTCGTCGGCACCGGACTCATCGGTGGATCCCTGGGCCTGGGCCTGCGGCGTCTCGGCTGGCACGTGACCGGCGACGACCTGGACCCCGCGAACGCCGCACGGGCCCTCGAGCTCGGCTGCCTCGACGCGACCGGCGTCGATCCCGCCGCCGAGCTGACCTTCCTCGCGGTGCCCGTCGGCAGCGTCGTCGCCGCCGCCGAGCAGGCGCTCGCACGTGGCGGTGTCGTGACCGACGTGGGCAGCGTGAAGTCACCCGTGGTGGACGCCCTCGAGGACCCCCGCTTCGTCGGCGGGCACCCGATGGCCGGCTCCGAGGCGCTCGGCGTCGACGGCGCCCGTGCCGACCTGTTCTCCGGGGCGGTCTGGGTGCTCACCCCGACGCCCTCGACCGACCCCTCGGCCCACGCCACGGTCCACTCGGTCGTCCGTGCCCTGGGCGCCGAGGTGCTCACGCTGGCCCCCGGTGAGCACGACGAGCTGGTGGCGACGGTGTCGCACGTCCCGCACCTGACCGCGGCGAGCCTGATGGGCCTCGCCTCGGAACGCTCGACCCAGCACCAGGCGCTGCTGCGACTGGCCGCCGGCGGGTTCCGCGACATGACCCGGATCGCGGCCGGTGACCCACGCATCTGGCTCGACATCTGCCAGGACAACCGCGGCGCCATCCTCGACGTGCTCGACGACCTGATCAGCTCCCTCGGCGAGATGCGCGAGGTGATCGACCGCGGCGACACCGCCCAGCTCGACCGTCGTCTGCGCACCGCCCAGGTCGCCCGGCGTTCGCTGCCCACGGGTGCACCCCCGGCCGAGGAGCTCTCGGAGCTGCGCGTGTCGATCCCGGACCGCAAGGGCGAGCTCGCGGCCATCACGGCGCTCGCCACGGAGCTGTCGGTCAACATCCACGACATCGAGGTCGCCCACAGCGTCTCCGAGCGCGGCGGCATGCTGATCCTGGTGGTCGACTCCGTGCGCGCCGAACAGCTCGCCGAGGCCATCCAGACCCAGGTCGTGGACCGGACCGTCTCGATCCACGAGCTCGCATGAGCGCCCCAGCGGCCGACGCCGTCGAGGACCCCTACGAGATCCTGCCCTTCGAGCACGAGCTCGACGCCATCGTGCAACCGCCCGGCTCGAAGAGCATCACCAACCGTGCGCTCGTGTGCGCGGCGCTGGCCCGTGGCACCTCGACGCTCGAGGGCGTGCTGTTCGCGGACGACACCGAGGCGATGATCGCCTGCCTGCGCGAGCTCGGTGTGCCCATGCGGGTCGACACCGCGGCCGCGACGGTCGAGGTGCGCGGCACACGGGGGGAGCCGCCCGTCGAGGGTGCGCTGCTCGACGCCCGGTTGTCGGGCACGACCTCGCGCTTCGTCATGCCCGTCGCCGCACTCGGACGGGCCACCGTCGTGCTCGACGGTGCGGAGCCGCTGCGTCGCCGTCCGATGGGCGATCTGCTGCGAGCACTGCGCGGCCTGGGCGCGTCGATCACCGAGCTGGGCGAGACCGGGATGCTGCCGGTGCAGATCGACGCGGACCACCTCGAGGGCGGCCGCATCTCGGTGCGCGGCGACGTCAGCAGCCAGTTCCTGTCCGCGCTGCTGCTCTCGGCGCCGTGCATGGACGAGGGCCTGCAGGTCGAGCTCGAGACCGAGCTGGTCTCGAGGCCCTACGTCGACATGACCCTGCGGGTGATGGACGCCTTCGGTGCGCACAGCACCGTGGGCGACCGCTCGCAGATCGCCGTGCTGCCGACGGGCTACCGCTCCTGTGAGCGCTACTCGATCGAGCCCGATGCCTCGGCGGCGTCGTACTTCTTCGCGGCGGCAGCGATCCGGGGCGGCACCGTGCGCGTCGAAGGGCTCGGCACCGCGTCGCTCCAGGGCGATGTCGCGTTCGTCGATGCGCTCGAACGCATGGGCGCCCGGGTGCGGCGCTCCGAGCACTCGATCGAGGTGACCGGCACCGGCGAGCTGCGGGGGATCGAGGCCGACTTCGCCGACATCTCCGACACCGCCCAGACGATCGCGGCGGTGGCGGTGCATGCGACGACACCCACGCGCATCACCGGGATCGGGTTCATCCGCGGCAAGGAGACCGACCGCGTCGCCGCGGTCGTGACCGAGCTGCAACGGTGCGGGATCGAGGCGACCCAGGACGACGACGGCTTCACCGTCGTGCCCGGCACACCGCGACCGGCGGTGGTGCAGACCTACGACGACCACCGCATGGCGATGAGCTTCGCGCTGCTGGGGCTCCGGCATCCCGGCATCTCGATCGCGGACCCCGGATGCGTCGCGAAGACCGTGCCCGACTACTGGACCCGCCTGGACGCGCTGCGTCGCTGAGCGTGGGACCGCGATCGTCACCCCGTAGCGTGACGGTCTCTATCCTCGACCCGTGGAGGGCTCTCACACCGTGGAGGGACAACAAGTGCGAGTGATCGCGATCGACGGACCGGCAGGTTCGGGCAAGTCGACCGTCGGACGGCTGCTCGCGCAGCGGCTCGACCTGACCTACCTCGACACCGGCGCCATGTACCGCGCCGTGGCGTTCGCCGCGATCCGCCGGGGTGTCGATCCCGCCGATGTCGAACCGGTCGCCGAGCTGGCCCGTGGCCTCGAGCTCGACGTGTCCGACGGCACCGTCACCGTCGACGGCGTCGACGCCACCGTCGAGATCCGCGGGCCCGAGGTGTCGCGTGCGGTCAGCCTGGTGGCCACCAACGTCGGGGTCCGCGACGAGATGCGGACACGTCAGCGGCTGTGGGCCCAGGAACGGGGCGGTGGCGTCATCGAGGGACGTGACATCGGTTCGGTCGTGTTCCCCGATGCGGTGCTGAAGGTGTACCTGACGGCAGACCCGGAGGTCCGGGCACGTCGCCGGGCGAAGGAGATGACCGACATGGACTACGACACCGTCGCCGCCGACATCGCCCGCCGTGACGCCGCGGATCAGGGACGCCAGGAGAGCCCGCTCGTCGAGGCCGACGGCGCGGTCAACGTCGACACCTCCGGGCTGAGCATCGACGGTGTGGTCGACCTGCTCGTCGACCTGGTGGAGCGTCGCTCGTGAGTGCGTCACCGCCGGTCACCGACGCCGCCGGGCGGACCGAGCTGCCACCCATGTCGGTCGCGCAGCAGGTGTGGTACCGCATCCTGCGCGCCGTGCTCGAGGGCTTCAGCCGCGTCGTGTGGCGGATCTCGATCGAGGGTCGCGAACGGCTGCCGGTCACCGGTCCGTTCATCTTCTCGCCGGTGCACCGCTCCAACATCGACTTCATGATCGCGGCGGTGTCGGTGCCGCGTGTGATGCGGTTCATGGGCAAGAGCACCGTCTGGAAGCCGGCGTGGTTCGGCCGCTTCCTCGACTACATGGGCGCCTTCCCCGTCGACCGCGACCGGGTCGACCGCACAGCGCTGCGCAACAGCGAGGCGGCGCTCGCCCAGGGCTACCCGGTGGTGATGTTCCCCGAGGGTCGACGCAAGGAGGGCCTCGTCGTCGAGGACATCCAGGAGGGCCCCGCCTGGGTCGCCTGTCGGCTCCGGGTCCCCATCGTGCCCGTCGGGTTCGCACACACCGACGAAGCCATGCCCATCGGCTCGAAGATGCTGCGCCCGGTGCGCATCCGTGTGGTCATCGGCGAGCCCATCTACCCCGACGTGCCCGTCACGGGCCGCGTGCCCCGCGGTTCGGTCGCCGCGCTGACCGAGCAGCTCCGCGACGAGGTGCAGCGCTACTACGACGAGTCCCGGACCAGCTGAACAGCCGGAACCGCCCGGCCTGCGACGGGCAGCGACCCTTCGTCGTCGGTGGCCGAGTCCCACCACCGCGGCGCCGACCACACGACCACGAGCGAGACGGCGACGAGCAGCGCGAGCGCAGCGACCAAGGCGATGCGTCGCCGTCGCACACGCCGCTGCTCGGGAGCGGGCACCGGCGGCGCGAGGGCCCCGGCGACGCGGGTCAGCTCGGCGGTCCAGTCGTCGACCGTGGGCCACTGGCCGGGTGCCTCCGACGCCGAGCGGGCGATCAACGCGCACGTCGAGGTCGGCAGCGCGGCGCGCAGCGCCGGTTCGAACCCGTCCTCACGGTCGATCGGCGCCCGCCCGACCAGCAGGGCGAACAGCAGTCGACCGATCGAGGCCCCCAGCTCCGGTTCGGGCGGCGACACTCCGGGCGGCTCCTCACGCTCGGCGGCCGGCAACGAGACGCTGCCGTCCTCGTGGAGCCGTACCTGTTCGGGTGTCAACCGGGCCGGCGCCACGGCGGGATCCAGCGCCCCGACGGAGCGCGACACGGCGGTCATGATCGCCAACGCCCTGCCGGCGGGCACCGGCGCGTCGGACGCGATCACCTCGGCGACGGTCCTGGCTCGCCCTCGGCGGTCGTCGTCGGCCATGGCGGGTGGTTCTCTCAGATGTACACGCCGAGGTACATCGCGACGACGGCGAACACGGTCGACGCGGCACCGCCGACGGCCAGCATGGCCTTGTTGCCGTGCGCCACCTGGTGCACCGCCGCGCCGACACCGGACAGCAGCACCGCCAGCACCTTCAGCTCGATCGCGGGGTGCGGCAGCGTCTCGAGCGGCAGGGCGAACACGTTCCAGAGCCCGGTGACCACCGCGACGCCGTAGGCCGGCCAGGCGATGCGGTTGAACGCCCGGCCGACGGTCCGCGGGGCGTCCTCGCCCATGCTCCGGACCGTCGGGAGCAAGCCGGCCAGGACCAGCTGGCCGCCGACCCAGATCGATGCCGCGAGGACGTGCAGGAAGACGCGGAGGGTGTCCATGGCCGACAGCTTGTCAGGCCAGATCGGCGAGGACCGTACTGGCCGGAAGGCCCCGGTCGTTGACCGGTGCCCGGTCGACGGGGTCACCGCCGAGGCCGAGCGCACCCACAACGTCGATCGCGGTGAGCAGGTCCCGCAGGTTCCGCGGGGGAGGGAAGTACTCGTCCTCGTCGGTGATGCGCACCTCTTCGACGCCCCGGCGTGGCGCGAGCCGGGCCAGGACGGCGTCGACGAGCTCCTCGGGTGCCGAGGCGCCGGCGGTGACGCCCACCGTGCCCCGCAGGTCGTCGGGCAGCTCGGCGGGATCGTTGATGCGGAACACCCGGGCACAGCCCGCTGCTCGGGCGAGCTTCTCGAGCGCCACGGTGTTCGACGAGTTCGCGGAGCCGATCACGACCACCGCGTCGCAGGACTCGGCGATCTTCATCAACGCGGACTGGCGGTTGGTCGTCGCGAAGCACAGGTCCGAACGGCCCGGCATCCACACCTCGGGGAAGCGGTCGCGGGTGGCGTCCGCGACGCTGGCCCAGTCGCGGTGCGAAAGCGTCGTCTGCGCGAGCAGCGCGACCGGTGTCTCGAAGGGCGGCAGCGCGTCGACCTCTTCGACGGACTCGACGCGGTGCACGGCGTCGGGGGCGACGGCCATGGTGCCGACCGCCTCTTCGTGCCCGTCGTGACCGACGTAGACGATCGAGTAGCCCTTGCCGGCGCGGACCTTGACCTCGTGGTGCACCTTGGTGACCAGTGGGCAGACGGCGTCGACGACGAAGCCGCCACGGTCCTTGGCGGCCTGCACGACCTCGGGTGCGGAGCCGTGGGCCGACAACATCACGGGCCGCCCCTCGGGCACCTCGGCGATGTCGTCGACGAACACGACGCCGAGGTCCTCGAAGCGCTGCACGACCCGCTGGTTGTGGACGATCTCGTGGTAGCAGTACACGGGTGCGTCGAAGGATCGGACCATCCACGCCAGTGCCTTGATGGCCATCTCGACACCCGCGCAGAACCCCCGCGGCGCGGCGAGGAGGACATGTTCGACGCCTTCGACGGGCGGGTCGGACTCGAGCTCGATCACCGCGCCAGTCTACGGCGGCGCGTCGCGCCGCTCGGATCGCCGCTCAGGGGTTGTGCCGGTAGCGACCGATGTCGTCGAACGCAGCGACCACGCCCGAGCCCAGACCGACGGGCTCGGCGTCGAGACCCGACCGGTAGCGGAGCTCGGCGGTCACGAAGTGACGCACCTCTGGCCACACCTGCGGCGAGTCCTTGAACGGCGGCACCGAGCAGCCGTCGTCGCCCAGGGCGAGCAGGTTGGCGGGGATCGGGATGCCGATCGACTGGGCCAGGTCGACCACACCGCCCTCGCCGATCTCGCAGATGTCGCTGAAGGCGTTGACGTGGCCGGAGCCGCCGATCTCGACGAGCTTTCGCTCACCCGCGGTGTAGTCGAAGCCGCGACGGACGTCGTCGATCGAGGCGATGGAGTCGCGTGGCGCCGCGATCCAGGTGACCGCCTTGCCGGCGGGCAGGGTCTTCGCTGCGTCGGGCACCGAGAACAGGTTGAGCCCGGACGCCAGGGGGATCGCCATGGTGACGTCGTCGCGGGACAGGAGTCGGATCGACGTGCCGCCGCCGGCGGAGTGGCCGACCGGGTACACCGTGGTGGCGTCGACCACACCGCCCAGCGGGCCGGTGCCGTCGGCGCCCGCCGCGCGCATGACCTCGATCGTCTCGTCGGCGACGTCGAGGTCGGACCGGGTGGTCGCGGGCGGCTCACCCAGCACGCTGCGCAGCCCACGCTCGAGGTAGTCGGGTGACACCACGACGAAGCCCCAGCTCGCCAGGTGGGTCGTCAGGAACGTCGACTGGGTGCGGTAGCTGGCGAAGCCGTGCGAGAACAGCACCAGCGGGAACGGGCCCTCGGGTGACGCCGGCACACCGCGGGTGGCATCGGTGACGTAGGGCGGGTTGACCTCGGGCGGCACGAGCGCCGCGAACGAGGTGCTCAGGTAGTCCTTGATGAAGTAGACGTCGCGGGGTGCCTCGCCGATGTCGGCGGGGTCGACCGGGTACCAGACCTCGGCGGAGCGGTCCGACAGCTCGATGGTGGTGACGCCGACCTCGTAGGGGCCGTGCTCGGCGTAAGCCGGTTCGTCGGACCGGGGTGCGTCACTCGGGTCGACGCCCTCGGCGGGGGTCGGCATCGGTGCGCACGCCGCAGCGAGCGCCACGGCGGCCGCGGCGACGACCGCGAGGCGCGTTCGGTGGTGTCGGATCGCCGAGCGCGTGCTCGCCCGGTGGCCGGCGGCGTTCGTGGGTCCCATGTGCATCTCCCCCAGGAGCAGGCGCCGGATACGGCGCGACCTGAGTCTTGCACAGCCGCTGCGGGGGCCGTCAGGGGCACCAGGTACCATGGAACACTCGTACGTCCCGATCGGAGTCCCTCAATGACCACCAGCGCCGACCTCCCCGTGGTCGCGATCGTCGGTCGACCGAACGTGGGCAAGTCCACCCTGATGAACAGGATCCTGGGCAAGCGCGTGGCGATCGTCGAGGAGAAGCCCGGCGTCACCCGCGACCGCAAGGAGGTCGAGGCCGAGTGGCTCGGCAACGAGTTCATGCTGGTCGACACCGGCGGCTGGATGGCCGGCGGCGACGCACTCGACAAGAAGGTGTCCTCGCAGTCCGAGCAGGCGATCCAGGACGCCCAGGTGATCCTCTTCGTCGTCGACGCCACCGTCGGCGTCACCCAGGAGGACTCCGAGGTCGCGGATCTGCTCCGGCGCGTCGACGCGCCCGTCATCCTGGTCGCCAACAAGGTCGACGACCACCAGCACGAGGCGCTGATCTGGGAGCTGCTGGGCCTGGGTGTGGGTGACCCGCACCCGATCTCGGCGCTGCACGGCCGCAACACCGGCGACCTGCTCGACGACGTCGTGAGCCACCTCCCCGAGCGCGTCGAGCCCGAGGACCCGGACCGTCGCGGCAACGACGACGGCATCACGTCGGTCGCCCTCGTCGGGCGTCCCAACGTCGGCAAGTCCACGCTGTTCAACCGGCTCATCGGCGAGGACCGCGCCGTGGTGCACGACATGCCGGGCACGACCCGCGACAGCGTCGACACCGTCGTCGAGACCGAGGTCGGACCGCTCCGGTTCGTCGACACCGCCGGCATGCGACGGAAGTCGCGCATCGACGAGAGCACCGAGTACTTCTCGATGGTCCGGTCGCTCAAGGCGGTCGACACCGCGAACGTCGCGGTGCTGGTGATCGACTCGACCGAGGGCATCACGCACCAGGACCAGCGCCTCGCCGAGCGTATCGACGCCGCCGGCTGCCCGATCATCGTGCTGCTCAACAAGTGGGAGCTGCTCGACGAGGACGCCCGCAAGGACGTGCTCTACCAGATGGGCCGCAAGATGCACTTCCTGGGCGAGAGCCCGGTGCTGCGTGGCTCCGCCCTGACGGGCAGGGGAGTGCACCGACTCCTGCCGGCGCTCGCCGGAGCGATCGACCAGTACTCCACCAGGGTGCCGACGCGGAAGGTCAACGAGCTCGTGCGCCGGGCGCAGCAGGCGCAGCCGGCACCCCACGGCGCGCGGATCCTCTACGCCACCCAGGGGGCGACCGATCCGCCGACGTTCACGCTGTTCACCAACAAGACCATCCCTCCGAGCTACCTGCGCTACATCGAGCGTCAGATCCGCGAGGAGTTCGAGCTGCCGCAGACGCCGATCAAGCTCCGCGTCCGTCGACGGGGCGACTGAGAGCCGTCCGCGCCTGTCCTGGCCCCGGTCTGCAGGTTCGGCGCCCGGGTCCCGTATTCTCTGCGGCCATGAGTGACGTACGCAGTGAGATCGAGGGCCGGGGCAAGCCGAGCCTGGCCGCACAGGACCCGGTGACCGAGCTGGTCATCACCGACGAGGTCGTCGGCAGCGGTGACGAGGTGACCCCCGGCGCCACGGTGACGGCCCACTACGTCGGTGTGTCGGCGTCGACCGGCTCCCAGTTCGACGCATCGTGGGACCGTGGCGCCCCGATCAGCTTTCCCCTCGACGGGGTCATCCAGGGCTGGAGCCAGGGCCTGGTCGGCATGAAGGTCGGAGGACGCCGCACCTTGGTCATCCCCGGACACATGGCCTACGGGGCCAACCCGCCTCCCGGCGCCGGCATCGCCCCGAACGAGACCCTGCTGTTCACCGTCGACCTCGTCGACGTGAGCTGGCGTTGAGCGGGAAGCGGACGCCCCCCATGCTGCGCATCACCCGATCGATCGGCGCGCTCGCCGCCGCCTCCGCGCTGGTGCTCACCGGCGCGGCGTGTGGCAGCGACGACGCGACCGACGACACGACCACCACGGTCGCCGCCGGTGCGGGCCTGCCCGAGTTGAGCGCAGCGGCGAAGGCGAACCTGGCCGAGATCGAGAAGCGCGGCAAGCCCGACGTGGCGCCGGCCCCCGTGCCCGAGCAGCTCGTCATCGTCGACGACGTCGAGGGCACCGGCGCCGAGGTCCAGCCCGGCGACGCCGTCACCGTGCACTACGTCGGCATCGCCGCGACCTCGGGCGAGGAGTTCGACTCGTCCTGGGAGTCCGGGTCGCCCGTCACGTTCGGGTTGAACCAGGTCATCCAGGGTTGGGGCGAAGGACTCGTCGGCATGTCGGAGGGCGGTCGCCGCACGCTGGTGATCCCCGCCGAGCTGGCCTACGGCGACGGCGGCCCCGCACCGGGCGACGCCCTCGTGTTCACCGTCGACCTGGTCGCGGTCGGCTGAGCGCACCATGCCGTGGTGTGAGCCCTGTGACCGCTTCTACACACCCTCGACGCTGACGCCCGAGGGCGACTGTCCCCAGGGGCACCACATCGCCGAGCCCGAGGACGCACCGAAGCTGGTGCAGTCCACCGCACCCCCGCGAGAGGACGAGCCGGAGCCGAAGGTGCCGTGGCACTTCTGGCTCCTGCTCGTCGCGGTCGTCATCTACCTGGGCTGGCGTGCCATCCAGGGCATCCAGTGGTTGCTCGGGTGAGCTGAGCCGACTCAGTCGGCGGGTCGGGCCTCGACCGGCCGGAACCCGAGGTCGAAGGAGTGGTCGCTCGCGCCGACCTCGTCGGGGTCGACCGCGACGTACACCGCGCCGTGCTCGTCACGCAGATGTCCCGAGTCGCGGCCCGTCGCGCCCGGCTGGGACACGACCGACGTGCCGTCGAAGGTCGTCCCGGCCCACGGCGTGGTCGGCTCGACGCCTTCGAGGGCACCCGGCCCGTAGGGCGTCGTGTTCGCGAGCACGATCCGGTACGGGGTCGAGGCGTCGAGCCCGGAGAAGCGATAGGTGCCGGCGGCCGAGGTCGTGGTCGACGCGACGCGGCGACCCGTGTCGTCGAGCAGGGCCAGGTCGACGCCGGGGATGCCGGGCTCGGCAGGATCCTGCACACCGTCGCCGTCGAGATCGAGCCAGACCCGGTCGCCGATCTCACGCGTCACGTTCGCAGCCGTCACGTCCGAGCCCTCGAACCACCCCGTCCACATGGCGCTGGTGTCGACCACGCACGTCGACGCTCCGGTCGGGAACGTGACCCACGGTGCGACGTCGGCACCGACGGGTGTCGGCACGAACTCCTCGAGACGGCCACGGAACTCGAGGCGGGACGGCCCCGGCGCCTCGACGCGGAGCGAGTACCGGCCCTGGGTGTCGGTCGTGGTCGCGGCGACCCTGCCGAAGGAGTCGGTGAGCTCGACGACGACCCCGGCGACCGGCTTCTCGCTCGCCGGCTGTCGGCTGCCGTTCAGGTCGACGTCGTTGAAGACGGTGCCCCGCACGACGCGGCAGACGCTCGAGGGGTCGGCGGACGGCGCCGGCTCCGAGGTGGCGACGGCGAAGGGCCCGCCGGACCCGCTGGTGTTGCGCGACGGTGGAGCCGCGGCGCGGCCGATGACCGCCGTCGGCTTCGACGTGGTCGAGGACTCGCTCGCGACGCTCACGGGGGCGTTGGCGAAGACCGCCCAGCCGAGTGTCGCGGTCAGCGCGAGCGCGACGACCGCGACCACCGTGGCGATCAGCGCAGCGAGCCGGCGCCGGGTCCCCGAGTCGTCGACGAACACCGGGCCGTCGTCGGACTCCGACCCACTCACACCTGCTCCTCGACCAGCGCCCCGGCACCCGCTCGTGCGCCGTCACGGGACGCGTCGGCGGGTGTCGGCGTGCGGAGGTCGATGACGACCTCTTCGAGGGCGACCGCCGGAGCGTCGGTGCCGACGGTGACATCGGCGGTCCGCTCCAGCTTGTTCCACGGCAGCCGGATGCCCGAGAACGCGGCGCCGATGGCCTTGAACACGGTGATGTAGAGCAGCTGACGGTAGAGCAGCTGCTGCACCGGCAGCAGCGCGGCCCATCGGACCCGTTCACCCTCGTAGGCCAGACCGAACACGCCGAGCAGCACCGTCGAGACGAGGCCGGCACACCACAGGGCGACCGTCGCCGAGGTGAGCGAGCCGGTGACGATCTGGATGAGCAGCAGCAGATCGAGCGCGGGCGCGGCGAGCGTGGCCAGGTAGCCCATGACGATCACGTAGGGGAGCACGACGCGACCCGGCCGCCCGGACCGGCCCCGCTGGCGCACCGCGCCACGGTGCTTCGCGATGGCCTGCAGGATGCCGTAGTTCCACCGCAGCCGTTGGCGGAAGAGCCCTCGCATCGACGACGGGACCTCGGTCCACGCACGGGCCTCGGGCGCGAACGAGACCCGCCAGCCGGCGCGGGCGACCGCGAGGGTGAGATCGGTGTCCTCGGCGAGGGTGTCGCTGCTGACACCGCCGACCTCGATGACCGCCTGGCGTCGGAAGGCCCCGACGGCGCCGGGCACGCACAACATCACGCCGAGCTCGTCGAAGGCACGGCGCTCGATCGCCGAGGCGATCGTGTACTCGACGTGCTGGATCTTCGCGACGAGGGTGGACAGGTTGCCGACCCTGGCGTTGCCGGCGACGGCGCCGACGCGGTCGTCGGTGAAGGGCCGGATCAGCTCGGTGAGGGTGCGGGGCTCGAGCAGCGTGTCACCGTCGATGAGCACGACGATGTCGTGGCTGGCGAGCCGGATCCCGGTGTCGAGCGCCTTCGCCTTGCCGCCGTTGGTCTGGCGCACGACGCGGACCGACGCGAACTCCTCGCCCGAGAGCGCACCGGCGGTGTCGTCGGTGGAGCCGTCGTCGACGACGACGATGTCGAAGTCCGGAGCGTGCCTGCGGATGTCGCGGATCACGCGCGCGACCATCCCGGCCTCGTTGAATGCGGGCACGATCGCGAGCTTGCGCAGCTGGTCGTCTCCGTTCGCCATGCGGCGAACTAGCGTAGAGCGGCGGTCCCGCGCCCCGCATCGCGGTGGCGCGCTTGCGGCAGCAGGGTTTCGCCGTCGGTGGCCGTACGAATGGCAATGGCGCCGCCCCGGGAGTCGCAGGCCGTCGTGCACGAGCGCGACGAGGAGGAAGTCGAGTTCGCGCGAATCGTCGCGTTCTCGGACGGCGTGTTCG
>JALYWI010000089.1 GCA_030852785.1 Actinomycetota bacterium | reverse complement strand
CTCGAGTGCGGTCGAGTACCACCCGGCCGCCTCGGCAGCAGCGAGGTGGTCGAGGTAGCGATCACCCGCCGTCGCGGCCCAGTGCTGTGCCGCCGCGAGGTCACCGGCCGACTCCGCATGGCGGGCGAGGGCCACGACGGTGGCCACGGGCATCTCGTCGGTCGCCCCGGGTGACGAGGTCCGTGCACTGGTCGAGAGCAGCGCGTTCACCGCTCGTTCGTGCAGCCGTCGGCGGCCCGGCGCGCCGATCTCGGCCGAGAGCGCCCGGGCGACGAGCGCGTGCGTGAAGCGCATCGAGCAGGCCGTGCGGTCGCCTTCGATCAGCAGGCCGGCGTCGACCGCGCTGTCGAGCACGGTTGCCAGCTCGTCGTCGGACAGGTCGCTCATGGCGAGCAGCACACGCTGATCGAACTCGACGCCGAGCACCGCCGCAGCGCGGAGCACCGTCTGCGCCGTCGACCCGAGGGACAGGACGCGGCTCCCGACGACCTCGACCAGGCTGTCGGGCAGCCCGGTGTCGTCGAGCGGTCGGGTCAGACGGAGCGTGTCGCCGTCGACGGCGAGGGCGCCGATCTCGGCGAGGTGTCGCGTCAGGTGCGAGGCGTACAGCGGATTGCCGGCGGTCTGGTCGCGCAGCCGGTCGAGCACGTCGTCGCCGAGGGGCACCTCGGTCCGGGCGGCCGCTGACACGATCGCCGCCAGTCCGTCGTCCTCGAGTCCGTGCAGGCGAAGGCGAGTGGCATCGATGCAGTCGAGGTCCGACAGCGTCGCCCGCAGCGCAGGGGAGGGCCCCGGACCGACGTCGCGGTACGAGACCACGAGCAGCACCGGTGCATCGGACAGCTCGTCGGCCAGGTGTCGCACGAGCATCAGTGCGGTCGGTTCGGCCCAGTGCAGGTCGTCGAGCAGCAGGGCGACCGGGCCGGTCGTGGTCATCCGTCGCAGCAGGTCGGTGATCGCTGCGAAGAGGTGGTGGCGTTCGATCGCGTCGTCCGCGGTGAGCGGTCGCGGCACCCAGAGCCGGGTGAGCAGTCGCGGCGCGACCCGCTGGAGCTCGCCGCCGAAGCGCTCGCAGTGCGCACGCAGCATCGGCAACGGCGCGTGGTCGACGGACGCCTCGATGATGCTGCGCAGCGGTTGCAGCGGCACGTCGCCGCCGTCCTCGCAGCGCCCGTAGAGGACCGTGGCGCCGTGTCGCCCCTGGTGGCTCCGGGCGAAGGTCGCGAGCACCGTCGTCTTGCCGATGCCGGCCTCGCCGCTCATCACGACCGTCCGGAGGCGACCCCGCCGAGCGACGCCGAGCTCCTGCGAGAGCGTGGCGAGCTCGCGGTACCGACCGATCGATCGCGCCGAGAGGCGGACCGCCGCCGGCAGGGGCACCTGCACCGCAGTGGTGTCGGTCCCTCCCGGCTCGGCCCGGCGATCGGGCGCAGGTCGATCGCCGTGCCCGACCGCGATCCGCTGTTCGACCGAACGGACCGCCGCCGAAGGCTCCAGACCGCACTGCTCCAGCAGCGTGCGGTACTCCTGGTAGCGGCGCAGCGCGTCACCTCGACGGCCCTGATCCGCGAGCGCTTCCATGAGCAGCCCCCAGGGCCGATCGCGGAGCGGATGCGTGCTCAGGTACGACTCGAGCTCGGCGACGACCTCGCCGCTGCGGCCGCGGCGGAGCAGGCACTCGAACCGTTCCTCAGTCGCGAGGCAACGCAGCTCGTCCAGGCGGGTCGCCTCGGCCTCGGCCCAGGGTTCGTGGCGGAACTCGTCGAGCGCGTCGCCGTGCCACAGCGACAGCGCAGCCTCGAGGTCGACCAGGCGGTCCCCCTGGTCCGCAGGAGCGATCACCGCCCTGGCGAACAGCGCCGAGTCGACCGGGCACCCGATGCGGTAGCCGACCGCGTCGGTCACGACGACGTGTTCGCCGAGGCGACGACGCACTCGCGACACCGTCGTGCGCAGAGCTCCGGTGCTGACCTCGAGCAGATCGCAGAGGTGCTCGCTGCGCAGCGTCGTGCCCGCCCCCAGCGCGAGCAGCGCGAGCAGGCGGCGCTGGCTGGCGCTGGGCAGGGTGATCGACTCGCCGTCGTCGGTCACGAAGCGCACGGCACCGAGGACCTGGACGAACGGCGGGTCGTGCATCACGCCCTCCGGATGGTGGCGAGCCGGAGTCGCATGTTCGGAACGCTAGCTGCGCGCGCAGCCATCGTCTCGGTGAGATGTGACACCCGGCTCGTGACGCGCTGCTGTAACGCCCGGGGCGAAGGCTCCGAGAGCGCCCGGTGCGTCGCTCGCACCGGACGGCATCGAGAGAGGAACCAACCGATGCTGGCGAAGGTCGTGCACGGAACCATCGACCCTGATCGTGTGGACGACGCCGCCCGCGCGGTGCGCGACGAGCTGGTCCCGAGCTTCTCGGCGCAGCGCGGCGCGCTCCGCGGCTACTGGACGGCGGACCGCCTCTCCGGTCAGGTCCTCATCGTCACCATCTGGACCGACGGCGACGCACTCGACGCGGCACGCTCGGTGGACGGCGCCGATCGGGCGAGGGTCGCGGACCGCATCGGGTTGCGCATCCACTCGGTACAGTCGATGGTGGTGCTCGGACACGGCGGCACGAGCGACGAGCCGGACGAGCTCGACGTCGGGCCGGTGTGGCGATGGGCCCGGGCGACGTGGATCAGCGGCACGCCCGAGCACGCGGCGTCCGTGCCCGGGAGCCACCGCGCCACGCTGCCGGACCAAGCCCGCGACGCAGGGTTCAGGGGCAGCTTCTGGCTGGCCGACGAGTCGATCAGCAGCGGTGTCGCCCTCAGCTTCTGGGACGGGCCCACGCACTGGTCGGCAGCGAGCACACCAGTCGCGGCCGGCGGCGGCGGCTGCAACGGCAGTTCGGCTTCACCGTCGACCGCATCCACAGCTACGAGGGCATCGGTGTCACCGCGTCCATGCGGCCGCGGCGCACGGTCCCCGACGGCGCGATGACAATGGCGGGGTGACGTCCACTCCGACCCGGCAGGTTCCGATCGAGCTGATCCCGCACCTCAGGAGGGTGCGCGACCACATCGACCGACACTTCGCGGAGTCGATCGACCTGGACCGGCTCGGTGTGATCGCCGGCATCTCCCGCCACCACCTGGTGCGGTCCTTCGGCTCGGTCTACGGCGAGCCCCCGATGCGCTACGCGACCCGCCGTCGGATCGAACGGGCGCAGGACCTGTTGCGCTCGGCCAACCTGACCGTGACCGAGGTCTGCATGATGGTCGGCTACTCGAGCCTCGGTTCGTTCTCGTCGCGGTTCCGGGAGCTCACCGGGGAGACACCCGTCGAGTACCGCGAACGCTTCGCCCGCGACGGCGCGCCGCGCATCCCGGGCTGCATCCTGTTCATGCGAGGCGTCTCGGTGCTCGACCACCGACCGTCGGACGCATCGAGCAATCCCGGAGAAGCGATCTGATCCGAGGCCCCGTACGGTCGATCACATGATCACCAACGTCTCCCTCATCAGCATCTTCTGCACCGACCTCGACGAGACCCGCGACTTCTACGTCGACGTGCTCGGCTTCAAGCCCGGCGAGGACATCAGCTTCGGCGACTACCGGTGGGTGACCGTCGTGCACCCCAACCAGCCGGAGATCTCGCTGCACATCACCACACCGGGCGCGCCGCTCGACGACGGACTGACCGAGGCGATCAAGCGGTCGCTCGCCGCGGGTTCGATGACCGGCATCGGCGTGACCGTCGACGACTGCCAGGCGACCTTCGAGGAGCTCTCGGCCAAGGGCGTCACGTTCATCCAGGAGCCCGCCGACCGGCCCTACGGCACCGAGGCGATCCTGCGCGACAACGCCGGCAACTGGCTCGTCATGGTCGAGAACAAGGAGTACACCCCCGAGGACTTCGAAGGCTTCGACTTCGACGAGTGAGTCGGGCGCCGGCGGGTGCCCGGGGCGGTGACCGCCACGACCTGACTCCGGTCGAGGGACATGGGTCCGGACGAACGACGTGGCCCCGGTCGAACGACATGGCTAGGTTCGACGACATGGCTCGACCGACCGCCCTGGGCCCCGACGAGATCGCCGACGCGCTGCGCGGGCTCCCGGGCTGGGAGCTCGACGACGGAGCGCTGCACCGCGAGTTCCGCTTCGGCGGCTTCGCCGAGGCATTCGGATTCATGGCTGCCGTCGCCACGGTCGCGGCCGAGATGGACCACCACCCGAACTGGTCGAACGTGTACTCGTCGGTCACCGTGGAGCTGAGCACCCACGACGTCGGCGGTGTCACCGAGCTCGACGTCCAGCTCGCCACGCGCATGAACGAGCTCGCCGGTCGCTGAACGCCGGTCGCGAGGCTGTCGCCACAGAGGGTGAATGGGGTTCAGACTCATTGTCGGTGCCCGCCACTCGTGCGTAACCTCGGCGCCATGTTGCGTTCAGCTGGGTGGGGAAAGGGCCGTTCGCGTGTCGTCGCGGGCGTCGTCGCCGTGGTCGTGTCGATCGGAGTGGCGGGAGCGTGCACGCCGCCGCCGTCGGACCCCGGCAGCCCTCCGACCACGGTGGCGCCGCTGCCGGATCCGCCTGGCAGCTTCTCGGTCCTCAGCTACAACGTGGCGGGTCTGCCCCAGGGCATCTCCGGGTCGGAACCCGAGCGGAACCTGCCCCTGATCAGCCCGCTGCTCAACGCGTACGACGTCGTGCTCACCCAGGAGGACTTCGACTGGTGGGTGCCCGCCGCCGGGCTGCTCGACTTCGCGAACTACCACACGCGCCTGCGGGCCGACGCCGTGCACCCGTACCGCACCGACCGTCATCCCGGGCCCCAGTCCGTCGGCGTCGACGGTGAGTCGCGGGGCCTGCTCGTCGGCGACGGCATCGGCATCATGGCGAAGTACCCGCTCACCGGAGAGGCGCACCACGCATGGAAGGGGTGCTTCGGCGGCGTGCTGCCCGACGGCGGCGCAGCCGACTGCCTGGCGATGAAGGGCTTCCGCGTCGTCACGATGACACTCGGCGACGGTCGAGAGGTCGACGTCTACAGCCTGCACGCCGAGGCCGGCGGCACCGCGACGGACCAGTGGCTCCAGGAGCGTGACTACGAGGAGCTCGCAGCGTTCATCGCGGCACGCGGCGACGACCGCGCGATCGTGCTCGGCGGCGACACCAACCTGCACACCGACCTGGTGCATCCCGACGGCTCCGGAGGCGCCGACATCGCGATCTGGGATCGCTTCCTCGAGGCGACCGGACTCACCGACGTCTGCACCGAGCTCTCGTGCGCCGAGACGGGCAGCATCGACAAGTTCGCCTACCGGAGCAGCTCGACGGTGTCGCTGCAGGCGACGTCGATCGAGTTCCCCCGCGAGCGCTTCAGCGTCGGCGGCGAGGACCTGAGCGACCACCCGCCGGTCGTCGCCGGCTTCGACTGGGACGTGCCCGGGACCTGAGCCCGACACGACATCTGCCTCGGACTCGGTGTGATCACACCGGGTCCGGGGCAGATGTCATGCACTCGTCAGCTCGTGACGGTGCAGCAGGCGCGTGATCGTGTGTCAGGCGGTGGCGGGTTCGCCGGCTTCGGCGATGCCCTGCGCGAGCGTGTTCCAGCTCAGCGTGGCGCACTTGATGCGCACCGGGAACTTCACCACGCCGCGCAGCGCCTCGAGATCGCCGAGCGGCAGCGACTCGATGTCCTCGCCCGCTTCGACGTCGCCGCCCTCGAGACCTTCCTCGTGGATCGACATCATCGCCTTGAACGACTTGGTCAGGTCCTCGATCTCGCCGACGGTGCGTCCCTTGACGGCCGCCGACATCATCGATGCCGAGGACTGCGAGATGGAGCAACCCTGGCCGCCGATGCGGATGTCGGTGACGACGGCGTCAGCGCCCTTCGCAGGGTCGTCGATGTCGAGGTAGATGACGATCTCGTCGCCGCACAGGGGGTTGAAGCCCTCGACGCGGGTGGCCGGCGGCGCGGTCAGCTCGCCACGGTTCCGGGGGCTCCGGTAGTGGTCGAGGATGATCTCGCGGTACAGGTCTTCAAGGCCCGACATTCGGTGCCCTCCCTTGCAGTGCAGCAGTGAACTCTAGACGGTGGCTCAGAAGGCGAAGAAGTCGCCGGCGGACTCGAGCGCGTCGCCGAGCACGTCGATGTCGGCCTCGTCGTTGTAGACGTACCACGACGCCCGAGCGGTGGCACCGACGCCCAGCACACGCATGAGCGGCTTGGCGCAGTGGTGGCCCGGGCGCACGCACACCCCGTGCTGGTCGAGCACCTGGGACAGGTCGTGCGGGTGCAGGTCGCCGAAGGCGAAGCTCATCACGCCGCCCCGCTCCGCGGGCTCGGCGGGACCGTAGATCGTGATCCGCTCCCCGAACCGCTCGGTCAGCGACCGCAACGCGTACGCGGTGAGCGCGACCTCGTGGCGGCGCACCGCGTCCATGCCGAGGCGATCGAGGTAGTCGATCGCCGCGCCGAGCCCGATGGCCTCGGCGATCGGCGGGGTGCCGGCCTCGAACTTGTGCGGCACATCGGCAGCGGTGAAGCCGTCGAGGGTGACGTCGAGGATCATCCCGCCACCGCCCAGGAAGGGCGGCATCGCATCGAGCAGCTCCTTGCGGCCCCACAGCACGCCGATGCCGGTCGGACCGAGCATCTTGTGCCCGGAGAACGCGAGGAAGTCCGCGCCGAGCGCATGCACGTCGGTCGCGACGTGGGGCACGTACTGGCAGGCGTCGACGCACACCAGCGCGCCGGCGGCGTGGGCGCGGTCGGCCAGCTCGCGCACCGGGGTGATCGTGCCGACGACGTTCGACATGGCCGACACCGCGAGCAGCTTCACGCCGTCGAGCAGCCGGTCGAGATCGGTCAGGTCGAGGCGACCGTCGGGGGTGAGGGGCACCCAGCGGATCTCGAGGCCCCGTTCGGCGGCGAGCTGCTGCCACGGGACGATGTTGGCGTGGTGCTCGAGCTGCGTGAGCAGGATGGCGTCGCCGGGGTCCAGGTTGGCGGCGCCCCAGCTGCGAGCCACCAGGTTGAGGGACTCGGTGGCGTTCTTGGTGAACACGACCTCGTCGGCATCGTGCGCGCCGATGAAACGGGCGACCGACGAACGTGCGGCCTCGAGTGCGTTCGTCGCCTCTTCGGCGAGCGTGTACGCCGCCCGGTGCACGTTCGCATGGGTCGTCTCGTAGTAGTGGTCCATCGCCCGGATCACCTGGATCGGCTTCTGCGAGGACGCGGCGGAGTCGAGGAAGACCAGGCGCTGGTCGCGGATCTGGCGCCCGAGGATCGGGAAGTCGGCCTTGATCGCGGTGACGTCGAGGTCGTCGATGGGGTCGGAGCTCGTCTCGGTCAGCGCCATGCGTCGAACCCCTCGCCCTCGAGACGCTCGGCGAGCTCCGGTCCGCCGGAGTCGACGATCCGACCGTCGACGAGGATGTGCACGCGGTCCGGGGTCAGGTGCTCGAGCAGCCGCTGGTAGTGGGTGATGACCAGCACGCCCAGCTCTGTGCGCTCGGCGCGGACCTCGTTGACGCCGCTGGCCACGACACGGAGCGCGTCGATGTCGAGACCCGAGTCGGTCTCGTCGAGGATGGCGAGCTCGGGTTCGAGGATGGCCATCTGGAGGATCTCGTTGCGCTTCTTCTCGCCACCGGAGAAACCTTCGTTGAGGAAGCGGTCGGCGAACGCCGGGTCCATGTCGAGGCGCTTCATCCAGTCCATCATCGCCAGGCGGATCTCGAGCACCGACAGGTCGATGCCCTTGCGCTCCGAGAGGGCCTGGCGCAGGAACTGGCGCACCGAGATGCCGGCGATCTCCTGGGGGTACTGGAACGCCAGGAAGATGCCCGCCTTGCCGCGGATGTCAGCGGTCCAGTCGGTGATGTCCTCGCCCTTGTAGCTGACGGTCCCGCCGGTGGTGACGTACTCGGGCGAGCCCATGAGCGTGCTCGCGAGCGTCGACTTGCCCGACCCGTTCGGACCCATCAGCGCGTGCACCTCGCCGGGTCGAACCGTCAGCGAGACACCACGCAGGATCTCGGCATCGGGCTGTGCGGCGGGGGCGACGCGCAGGTCCTCGATCTGGAACAGGGGAGCGGCAGCGTTCTGATCAGCGGCGCTGGCGTCGGTGGGGGTCGTGTCGGCGGCGGCCATGGCGAACAGTCTATTTCCACTACCGAGGTAGTGGAAATAGGTCACGGGCCGTCGTTCGTCACGTCCGGCGGGCCCCGGGAGGCGGATACGGCGGGTTGACCCCGACTATTCCTACTAGTTCAATAGGAAATCTCGTTCTTCCGGTCGTCCCGGAGGAACCGGTACCTGCACGGAGGCCTTGGTGGAACGTCTGATCGTCTTCGTGGTCGCAGGATTCGTGGCCCAGCTGATCGACGGCTCACTCGGGATGGGCTTCGGTGTGATCGGCACCTCGGTGCTCGTCGCCGCCGGCGCATCGGCCGCCGCGGCTTCCGCCGTCATCCACGCGGCCAAGGTGGGCACCGCGATGGTCTCGGGCGCGAGCCACTGGCGCTTCGGCAACGTGCACTGGCGCACGGTCGGGCTGCTCGGCGTGCCCGGTGCCGTCGGTGCGTACGCCGGAGCGACCTTCCTGTCGTCGGTCGACGGCGATGCGTTCGCGCCGATCACGGCCGGGATCCTGTTCGTGCTCGGCGGCTACATGCTGGCGAGGTTCGCCTTCGGGATCACCCGCACCGCGGCCGACCCCTCGCATCTGCGGCCGCGTTTCCTGGTGCCGCTCGGCGCGGTCGGCGGGGTCGTCGACGCGATCGGCGGCGGGGGATGGGGTCCGGTCACGACCCCCACGCTCATGACCGTCGGGAAGATGGAGCCACGCAAGGCGATCGGGTCGGTGTCGCTCTCGGAGCTGATGGTCGCGCTGGCTGCCAGCGCCGGCTTCCTGACCCACCTGGGTGCCGAAGAGGTCGACTGGGCACAGGTCGGCGCACTGCTGGCCGGCGCGGTGGTCGTCGCACCGTTCGCCGCGTGGGTGGTCAAGGTGCTGGCGCCGCGGGTGCTGGGCACGATCGTCGGCGGGCTGATCGTGGTGCTGAACGCACGGACGATCCTGTTGGCGATGTCGACGCCCGGTCCCGTCAGGGTGGTGGTCCTGGTGGCGCTGTTCGCCGGGTCCGCCGCGCTGGTGGTCCGCGGCGTCCGACTGGCGGCCGAGGAGTCGAAGACCGCGGCGTTGATCGAACGTGAGCACGAGGTCGACCTGCTCGACGCAGAGCGCTCACCAGCCTCGGTCGATCCACTCCTGTAGCTGCGGGGACTCGGCGCCGATCGTCGTGTCGTCGCCGTGACCCGGCATGACGATCGTGTCGGCCGACAGCGGCGCGAACAGCCGCCGTTCGAGCGAGGTGATGATCGCCGCGAAGTCGCCGCCCTCGAAGGTCGTGTTGCCCGGCCCGCCCGGGAACAGCGTGTCGCCGCTGAAGAGCAGCGGCTTGCCCTCGACCGAGAAGCACATCGAGCCGGGGGTGTGGCCGGGCGTGTGGATCGTCCGCAGGCGCAACCGGCCGACCTCGATGACCGAGTCGTCCTCGATGATCTCGTCGTAGCTGTCGAGCATCGCTGCGTCCTGTGAGGTGACGCCCACCGAGTAGCCCGCGTCGCGCAGCTCGGGCACCGCCTGGATGTGGTCCCAGTGGCCGTGTGTCTCGAGCACACGCCGCACCCCGAGCGCCCGGGCCAGGTCGAGCAGTCGCTCGTGCTCGTTCGCCGCGTCGAGCAGCACGGCATCGCCGGTGTGCCGACATCGCAGCACGAACACGTTGTTGTCCATCGGCCCGACGACGACCTTGTGGATCTCGAGGTCGGTGTCGGCGTGGTGCAGCGTCGAGGTCGCGTCGGACATGGCCTCAGTCTCGCGCTGCGGTTCGCACGCCGTCGGTCTCGCTGCCGGTCTCGCAGTCGGTCGGTCCTCCGTCCTCGACGGCGTTGCTGCGGTGATGGTGAGCGATCGCCATTCCCAGGTCGTGCAGGCGCGTGCGCAGCGACGCCGGTTCGAGCACCTCGATGCCGGCGCCGAGCGCGATGAGCTGCGAGCACGCCACCTCGTCGCTCTCGATCTCGAGCTCGGCGACGCTCCACCCGTCGGGGTCGGCCGGGCCCGCGCCCGCCAGGGCACGTGCCGCGGCGGCCGGGTTGGCGACGCCCGGAAGG
>JALYWI010000049.1 GCA_030852785.1 Actinomycetota bacterium | reverse complement strand
GCCTCGGTCCGACTTCGCAGCGGCCTGGGACTGCCCACCGTCGCCGTCGGTGTCGCCGGGGGCCTGCTCGGCGCCGCGTACGTCGCGGTCCTCCATCTGCTCGAGGGCGCCCTGGCCCCGGAGCACCACACCCGCGTGACGCAGCTGGCGATCCTGATCGCCGTCGGTGCGGCGGTCGCGGTGATCACCCGGATCGGCGGCGAGACCGGCAACGTCGAGCTGCTCGTCGACAACATCCACGTGACGGGCGGGGCGGCCGACGTGCGCGCCCTGCGGTCGCTGCTGCCGGCGTCGTTGCTGTGCGTCGCCGCCGGCTCGACGATGGGGCCCGAGGCGCCGCTGGTGCAGTCGACCGGCACCCTCGGCACCGTGATCGCCACCAGGTTCCGCCGACCCGCGCCGGACGTCCGGATCCTGACGATCACCGGCATGGCGGCCGGCTTCACCGTGCTCTTCGGCGCGCCGCTCGGCGCAGCGTTCTTCGCGCTCGAGATCCTGCACCGTCGCGGCCTGCAGTACTACGAGGCCCTGATCCCGGCCGTCGTGGGATCGCTGTGCGGCTACGCGGTCTACCTCAGCCTGGCAGGGCTCGGCATCGAACCGGTCTGGCGCTTCCCCGAAGTGGGCACGCTGCACACACCCGACCTGGCGCTCGCTGCGCTCATCGGCGTGCTCGGCGCGCTGGGCGCCGCGCTGTTCGCGGTGACCGTCGCCCTGGCGCGCCGGGCGTTCGGCGCGGTGCCGACCTCGGCGCGGTACGTGCTCGGTGGCGCGGTGCTCGGCGTGCTGGGCATCTGGTCGCCGTACGCGCTGACGTTCGGCGAGCACCAGCTCTCGGAGCTGCTCGACGCCCGCGTGGCCGTCGGCGCGCTCGCCGTCGCGTTGCTGGCCAAGTTCGCCGGCACCGTCGTGGCGCTCGCGTCGGGCTGGAAGGGCGGCTTCATCATCCCGCTGTTCTTCGTCGGAGCGGTCGCCGGACAGATCGTGCACCAGCTGGCGCCGGGCACGAACGAGTCGGTGCTCATGGCGTGCGCCATGGTGGCGCTGTGCGTCGGCGTGACGAAGACGCCGATCGGTACCACGCTGGTCGTGACCGAGATGGCAGGACTCCTGCTCCTACCGGTCACGCTGATCGCCGCCGTCGTCGCCATCCTGGTGAGCGAACGGGTGTCGGTGATCGAGACCCAGCGCCCCCGACCCGCCGAGGATCCGATGTGAGCGAGCCCACATGAGCGAACCACTCAGCGACCGGGACTACCGATCGCTCGCACAGTTCCGACATGCACTGCGGGTGTTCCTCCGCTTCTCCGAGGAGGCCGCACGGGCCGCGGGGGTCACCCCTGCCCAGCACCAGCTCATGCTGGCGGTGAAGGGCTGGGGCGGCGACGGTGCACCGGCGATCACCGACGTGGCCGAGTTCCTCCAGCTCAAGCACCACTCGACCGTCGAGCTCGTGCAGCGAGCGGCGGCCGCCGGGCTGGTCGCCACCTCGACCGATCCCGATGATCATCGCCGCCAGCTCATCGAGCTCACCGACGAGGGAGACCGCACGCTGGCGTCGCTGTCGTCGCTGCATCGCGACGAGCTCCGTCGTTTCCGCTCCGAGATGGTCGACCTGCTCGACGAGCTCGGCTGACCCGTACGGCCGACCTCCACCTCCTCCTCCCCCGACATCCGACTCCGATTCGGTGCGATGGCCCCGAAACCAGATCAGATGTCCGAGCGGGCTCAGGCGTCGAGCACGCCGTCGGTGATCTTGACGGTGCGGTCCGCGTAGTGCGTGATGCGGTCGTCGTGGGTGACGATGACCGCCGCGGTGCCCCGCTCCTTCATCTCGGAGCAGATCAGCTCCATGACCTGCTCGCCGAGCTTCGTGTCGAGCGCCGAGGTCGGCTCGTCGAAGAGCACCAGGCTCGGCTCGTTCATGAGCGCCCGACCGATCGCGACACGCTGCTTCTGTCCACCCGAGAGCTGGCCGGGCAGGTTCTTCGCACGGTCCGCGAGTCCGAGCTCCTCGAGCAGCTGATCTGCGCGGTCCCGTGCGGCCTTGCCCGTGCGGCGACCCATCTCGTCGACGACGAGCAGGTTCTCACGCGCGGTCAGGAACGGCACCAGGTTGACCGCCTGGAACACGAAGCCGACGGTCTCGCTGCGGAACTGGGTGAGCTGCTTCGTGGAGTAGTCGCTGATGTCCTGGCCGTCGACGACGACGCTGCCCGAGCTCGGCGAGAGCAGACCACCGGCGATCGAGCACAGCGTGGTCTTGCCGGACCCGGACGGGCCGACGAGCGCGACCATCTCGTCGGAGGCGATGGTGATCGTCGCGTGGTCGAGCGCCACGACCTCTTCGCCACCGACCTCGTAGGTCTTGCGGACGTCGTGCAGCTCCAGCGCCGCACCCGACTTCGAGGAACTGCTCATCGTGCTCCGATCTCCTGCGGGCGTCCGCCGTGCTGCCACATGCCGTGCTGCTCCGTACCGTGCTGCTCCGTGCCGTGCTGCGTCATCCGATCGCCTCCGCGGGGTCGATGCGCAGGACACGTCGCAGCGAGAAGGCGCTGCCGAGTGCTGCGGCGACCACGAGCAGCACCGCGCTGACGGCGAGTCGCACGGGGGTGATGGTGAACGGGATGGACCCGACGGGGATGACCAGGTCGAGCACGACCGCCAGCGCCGCGCCGATCGCCCACGCGATCGCGCACACCACCAGGGCCTGCAGCAGCACCCCGGCGAAGAGGGTGCGGGAACGGGCACCGATCGCCTTGAGCACGCCGTACATCGCCATGCGTTCGACGGTGAGCAGCACGAAGAACAGGGCGACGACCACCACGGCGATCAGCACGGTCACACCGATGATCTGGTTGAAGGTGCTGCGCTGCTCCTTCACGCCACCGATCGCCTCGGAGGCGTCGACGGTGGTGAGGGTGATCGTGGCGTCCTCGGTGGCGTCGTCGATGCGGCCGGCGACCGCGTCGGGGTCGGCCGAGCCGGTGTCGACGACGACCGCCTGGAACGCGCCCTCGCTCAGCACCGAGCCCGGACGGTTCGCGTTGAGCGCTTCACGCCACGTCGAGGGTGACGCCCACAGCGTGCCCTGACCGGAGTACTGCAGGTCGCGATCGATGAAGCCGGCGACCTCGACCGGGATGCGGGCCTGGCCCAGCTCGATCGTCATGCCCTTCTCGAGCCCTTCGGCCTCGAGGGTGCTGTCCGCGTAGACGGAGCCGTCGTCGGGCGGTTCGGGCACGTCGTCGGGCGGCAGCTCGTAGCCGATCACGACCACGTCGAGCAGGTCGCGCTCGCCCTGCCCGGGGACCCGTGCACCGAGCTGCACGACGCCGAGCCCGCCGGTGTCCTCGACGCCGTCGATCCCGCGCACCGTCTCGATCATCGCCGCGTCGACCCGACTGCGGGGGAAGGACTCCTCGGAGCCCGAGGAGTACACGATGAGCTCACCGGGCTGTGCCAGCACCGCCGACGTCGCCCCGTTCAGGAGGCCGTCGAGCAGCCCGCCCAGCAGCATGAGCAGCGACGCGATGAGCGTCAGGATCGCGGTCGCGGTGACGAAGCGACCGGGGCGGCGCCGCAGCTCCCTCCATGCCAGCTTCATCGTCCACCTCCGGTGCCCTTGGTGGCCTCGATCGGGTCGATCGCGAGCACCCGTCGGGCGGCGAAGAGCGAGCTGAGCACGCCCAGGACCAGCAGGAGCACGGCCCAGAAGACCACCGCGCCCGACTGGAAGCTCAACGGGATGCCGCCGAGCTGCTGGTTCGACACCGGCGTGTACAGGGCGATGCCGATCAGGATCCCGAGGCCCATCACGATCAGGACCTGTGCGACGAGCGAGCGGACGAGGCGAGGGGCCGGCACGCCGACGGCGCGCAGCAGCGTGAGTGCGCCGGCCTTCTGCAGCGTGACGATCAGGAAGAACAGGCCGGTGACGAGCGGGACGACCAGTCCGTAGAGCAGGAAGATGATCTGGAACGACTGCTGCACCTGCGCGACACCGGGGGTCTCGGCCGCCGCGTCCTCACGCGTGTAGGCATCCGCGTCGGGCACCTCGTCGTTGACCCGCTCCACCAGCGTCGCTGCGTCCACGCCGTCGGCCGGACGCAGACCGATCGCCGCCGGAGGGGCGGACGTGGCGTCCGGGTTGGCGCCGGTCAGGACGGACTCGAAGGTCTCGTAGGTCGTGAACAGCGAGGTGTTCGCCTGCAGGCCGATCTCCTCGGCGAGACCCACGACCTCGAGCTCGACGTCGCCCGGCACGACCGTGACGGTGTCGCCGATGTCGAAGCCGTCACCGGCGGCGGACGCGAGTGCGACGACCTCGCCCGGCGCCTCGGGCAGCCGGCCATCGGTCATCGTGTCGGGCGCACCGACACGTTCGTCGTCGTAGCCGAGGATCGCGACGGTCTGCTCGCCGTCCTCGGCGGCGGTGCGGACGCTGTAGGTGCCCTGACCGATCCGGCCTGCCACGTCGACGCCGTCGACGGCCTCGATCTGCTCCTGCAGCTCGGGCATGACGACGCTGCCCTGCAGGTTGACCCGTCCGTCGATCGGGTACACGAGCACCGGCGCGCTCTGGTGCTCGACCGCCCCGACGAACGACGTGATCAGCCCCACCTGGATGGTCTGCTGGAACAGGATCAGGAACACCAGGAGCCCGATCGCCCCGGAGAGCAGGGCGAACCGGACGAGGGCCCGGCGGATCTCACGCAGTGCGAGTGCCACGGACACAGTGTCTAGTCCAGGACAGAATGTCTCGCAAGGCACCCCTGCGGTGCGGCAGAATGGATGACGTGGCATCCACGTGGGACGACACGGTCTCCGAGCACCGGGACCGACGGCGGCAGTCGATCATCGACGCGACCATGGCCCTGGTCGCCGAGCGCGGCATGACCGATGTGTCGATGGCCGACGTCGCGAAGGCCGCGGGCATCGGCCGAGCGACGCTCTACCGGTACTTCCCCGGCGTCGAGGAGATCGTCGCCGAACGGGTGCTCGGCACCGTGCGCACCCACCACTCCACCGTGGAGTCCGCGATCGAACAGCAGGACGATCCCGTCGAGGCGATCAGGGTCTCGTTGCGCATCCTGCTCGAGTACTTCGCCTCGGACGGCCACCGGAGCGTCTCGGCCCGGGTGAACCCGGACCAGTTCTCACCCGAGGTCGGCAGGGCGGTGCACGACGCCTTCGCCGAGCTGCACGCCGTGCTCACCCAGCTCGTCGTCGACGCCCAGCGGGCGGGCAGCCTGCGCTCCGACATCGACGCGGCGTTCACCGCGGAGCTGCTCTACCAGATGCTGTCGGCCGGGCGGACGGCCGTGGTGCAGGGCCGGCTCGGGCACGAGGACGCGCTGGAGCAGATCATGCGTCAGTTCCTGCACGGAGCCGGCGCAGCCGAGCCACCGCGTCGCCCCAGTCGCCGTTGAGCGCGTCGAGCGCGGCGTCGACCATCGGGAACGTCACCACGCCGCCACTGAGCAGCACGAGCGCCCGCACGGGACCTTCACGCAAGGCGGTCGACACCATCTTCAGCGTCGCCTCGTCGGGGTCGGGGAACTCCTGCGCCGATCGCTTGAGCCCCTCGCGCAGCACCTGAGCGGCGATCACGCGGCCGACCTTGGTCGTCTCGATCTCGCCGAGGGTGGAGTTGCGGTGGAACGGTCGCGCCGCGAGGACCGGCGGGACGGGCCGGCCGAGCAGGGCCGCGAACTCCTCGTCGGTCGCGACGACCCCCCGGGGCGACACGGCGGGGGTGAGCGCGTCGGCGGACCGGACGTGGTGCACGAGCGTGGCGGCGACGTCGACCGAGGATCGGGCGACGACGATCTCGAAGTCGCCCGCCTCGACGAGCCAGTCGTGTGCCACGACGTCCCACACCGCGAAGGAGCGACGGTCGAGCGCCACGACGACGTCGGTCGACTCCCCCGGCTCCAGGTGCACCTTGGCGAAGCCCTTGAGCTCCTTGTCCGGTCGGTGCACCGAGGACTCCACGTCGCGCACGTACACCTGCACCACCTCGGAGCCCGCCCGCTCACCGGTGTTCGTGACCTGCAGGCGCACCTCGACGTCGGTGCCGCCCTCCGCGTCACCGGTCGCGACGAGCTCGGGCTCGGACCACTCGAAGCTCGTGTACGACAGCCCGTGACCGAACGGGAACCGCGCCGGCACCCCGGCGCTGTCGTGGAACCGGTAGCCGACGTAGAGCCCTTCGCGGTACTCGACCTGTCGGGGCAGACCGGGGAAGTTCCGATCCGCGGGCAGCTGCGCGACGTGCTCGGGGATGCTCTCGGCGAGGCGACCGCCGGGGTCCGCGTCGCCGAAGAGCACCTCGACGGTGGCCGAGCCACCCGCCTGTCCGCCGAGCCAGCACTCGAGCACCGCATCGACGCGATCCGCGAAGGGCAGCTGCACCAGACCGCCGTTGTGCAGCACGACCACGACCGGTGTGGGCGTCGCGGCGAGCGCCTCGATGAGTCGGGTCTGCGCAGCGGGCAGGTCCAGGTTCGGCCGATCGAAGCCCTCGGACTCGCTCGGCGCGGGCAGCCCGGCGAACACGACGATCACATCGGCGTCCGCGGCGGTGCGCAACGCCTCGTCGAACATCGCGTCGGTGGACTCCCCCGTGGCAGCCACGTACCCGGGTGCGTAGGTCACCGTCGCGTCGTCGCCGACCCGTTCGCGCAGTGCGTCGAGCGGTGTGTCCAGCCGGGTCGGGGTGACCTGCGAACTGCCGGCGCCCTGGTAGCGCGGGGTCTCGGCCGACGCGCCGATCACGGCGATGCGGCCGGCGGCCCGCAGCGGCAGGACCCCGTCGTTCGACAGCAGCACCGAACCGGCGGTCGCGGCGCGGCGGGCGAGGTCGTGGTGTGCGTCGCGGTCCGACGGGTGTGCGGCGCCGTCTCGCTGACCACGCTGGAGCAGCTCGACGACGCGGGTGGCGCACCGGTCGACGTCGGTCTCGGGCAGCGAGCCGTCCGCGACCGCCGCGGCGAGCTCGGCGTCGAACGCGCCCTTGCTGCCGGGCATCTCCAGGTCGAGACCGGCGCTGACACCCGCGACCCGGTCGCTGCACGCGCCCCAGTCGCTCATCACCAGGCCGTCGAAGCCCCACTCGTCGCGCAGGATCGTGGTGAGCAGCTCGGGGTGCTCCGATGCCTGCACGCCGTTGACCAGGTTGTACGAGCACATCACCGTCCACGGCGACGACTCCTTCACCGCGATCTCGAAGCCGGCGAGGTAGATCTCGCGCAGCGTGCGCTCGTCGACCACCGCGTCGACGACGAAGCGGTACGACTCCTGGTTGTTCACGGCGAAGTGCTTGATGCTGGTGCCCACACCGTGGGCCTGCACGCCGTGCACGAAGGCTGCGGCCAGACGGCCGCTGAGCAGCGGGTCCTCGGAGTAGTACTCGAAGCAGCGCCCGCCGGCGGGGTGCCGCTTGATGTTGAGCCCCGGGCCGAGCACGACCGACACACCCTGTTCCAGGGCCTCCTCGGCGATCGCTCCGCCGACGGCGCGCACCATGTCGAGGTCCCAGGTCGAGCCCAGCGTCGCCGCGGGCGGGAAGCACGTCGACGCCACGGCCGCCGCGATCCCCAGGTGGTCACCGGTCGACCGTTGCTGTCGCAGGCCGTGCGGCCCGTCGGTCACCATGATGTCCTCGAGCCCGTGGTCGGGCAGCGACTCGACCCACCACATGCCGTCGCCCGAGAGCAGGCGGATCTTCGTGGCGAGGTCGAGCTCGGCGACGATCTCGGCAGCAGCTCGGTCGACAACGGGGCGGGAGGAGGCGGACGTCGAGTCGGTCACGACCGCGGAGGCTACCCGTCCGACCCCGCGGCCTCCGAGTGGACCAGGTTCACCGGAACGACCCGGATCGCGGCCGCATCCAGGGCCTCGCCGCACGCCGAGCAGGCCAGCTCCGGCAGGAACAGGTGGTCGTCGTCGCCGTGGGTGGCGAGCACCGCCGGACCGTCGGACGCCCCCTTCCAGCGCTCACCCCAGCGCAGCATCGTGGCGACCACGTCGAACAGGGCGGTGCCCTTCGCCGTGAGCCGGTACCCCGACCGCGTGTCGGGCTCGAGCACGCCGATGTCGACGAAGCGCTGCAACCGCTCGGCGACCGTCGCCGGCGGGGCGCCCAGCATCCGCTCGAACTCACTGAAGCGGCTCGCCCCCAGGAACGCCGCGCCGAGCAGCGCGGCGGACCACCGGCTCCCGATGACCTCCATCGTCTCGCGGAACGCGCCGGGCCGGCGGCGGTGCGCGCCCACCGGCGCCGATCGCTCGAACGCGCCGCTCGGCCCGAGCGACAGGTGCACCGTTGCGGCCGTCGCGGGCAGGCCGCAGGTCGCGCAGTGCAGCTCGGGGTCGGTCACCGGGCTGCACTCGCGATGCACCATCTCGGGCAGCACGCGACCCTGACCGGGCACGTGACGCCGTTCCCACGACCAGATGGCGACCAGCACCGGCCAGAGGTCCCGCCCGGACTCGGTCAACAGGTACTCGTCGCGTGGCGGGCGCGACGAGTACTGCACCCGCTCCAGCACGCCGCCGTCGACGAGCGACCGCAACCGACCGCTGAGCACCGCGTCCGAGATGCCGACCTGTGCACGCCAGTCGCCGAAGCGACGGGCACCCGCCAGCGCGTAGCGCACGATCTGCAGCGACCACTCGTCGCCGAGCAGACCGAGCGTCGCGCCGATCGCGTTCGGGCCCTCCCCTCCACCCGTTCTCCGACTCCGGTTCGGCGTCACCGCTCCGAATCGGAGTCGGATGTCGCCAGCGCGGGGGTCCAGCACGAGTGTGTGCCCGACGAGATCCGCTCGGGCAGCCGCACCCTGGCGATCGGCCCCTCGCTCAGACGGGTGGCCTCGAACACCAGGCACTCGGAGCGGTCGCGCTCGACATCGGTGGTGAACGTGATCAGGTAGCCGTCGTCCTCGGCAGTGGCTCCCGGGCGCGGCGCGAACGGGGTCTCGCTGCCGTAGACACCGTCGCCGAACTCGTAACGCTCCTCGGCACCGGTGTGCAGGTCGTGCTTCACCAGCCCGTCGAAGAGGAACCAACCGGGCTTGCCGGTCATGTTGTAGCTGTAGCGATGGGGCCGGCCGCCGACGGCGCCGTTGATCATGCCGAACTCCATCACCCGGTCCGACAGCGACTCCTCGCGGGTCTCGCCGGTGACCAGGTTGAAGCGCCACCGATGAGGACGCGCCTGCAGCTGGTCGAGGTCGACGTAGCGGTAGAGCGACATCATCTTCGAGTCGCCCTCGCGCTTGGCCGGCATGGGACGGTGCTGGAAGAAGCCGTCGAGCACGATCTCGTCGCCGTCCTCGTAGGCGTTGATCCAGTGCAGCACGTAGGTCGGATCCGCCTCGAACCAGCGGATGTCCGAGGTCTCGCCGCGTCGGGGCACGATCGCGAACCGGGTGGGCACATCCGGGAAGAAGTTCGGGATGTGCACCCCGTCGGCCAGGAACGCCGGATCCCAGAACAGCGGCAGGTCGTTGAGGATGGCGTAGTGCTCGGTGAACGCCATGTCGTGGGGCAGGCGCGGGCCGGGCAGCGGCACGTCGATCGAATGGACGAGACGGCCCTCCGGGTCGACCACGCCGTAGTGCATGTACGGCGCCTCCTTGGAGTAGCCGAAGACCAGGAGCTCACCGGTGCGCTCGTCGAGCTTGGTGTGCGCCGAGACCCCCGTCGGGCTGGGGAACTCGTGCACCCAGTCGGCCTTGCCGCGATCCGACAGGGTGAGCGGATCGAGCTGGTACGCCTCGCCGCACTGCCAGAACGTGGTCAGCGCCACGCCGTTGTGCACGATGATGTCGGTGCTCGACGCGTCCTTCATGGCACCGCGGGCACCCCATCCCTCGGCGCGACGCGAGTTCTCGGGCACGTCGTAGACGCCGGTCCACAGCGGACCGCGCTCGTCCTGCTCGGCGAGGAACCCGTCGGTGCGCACGAAGCGGTTGCGGTAGCTCGCCCGACCGCCGCCGAAGCGGATCTGGTGGACCATGCCGTCGCCGTCGAAGGGGTGGTAGAGCCCGATGGACTCGTGCACCGGGTTCTCGGTGTTGCGCAGGTAGACACCCTCGAGATCGTCGGGCAGCTCACCCTCGACCTCGAGGTCCTCGGCGTCCCACTCGCGGTGGTTCGGCGCCCAGGCACCCGTCCGGTACGGATGGCGGTCGTCCTCGGGGATGGTCGAGTCGACGGTGTCGACCACTCGTGCGTGCATGGTGCTCCTCAGGGTGCGGTCGTGACGACGAACGTGACGGTGGTGGCGGTGGAGCCGCCGATGTTCAGGGTGGCGAACGTGCGAGCGCCGTCGACCTGGGTCCCGCCGGCGGTGCCCGCGACCTGCTGGGCCGCGTCGAGCACCATGCGGACCCCGGTTGCGCCCACCGGGTGCCCACCTCCGATCAGTCCGCCGGACGGGTTGACCGGCGTGGCGCCGTCCCGTTCGAGCGTGCCGTCCTCGATCGCACGCCAGCTCTGACCGGGTGCGGTGATGCCGAAGTGGTCGATCGCCGCGTACTCCGACGGGGTGAAGCAGTCGTGGGTCTCGATGCCGTCGACGTCCGACACGTCCGCGATGCCGGCGCGGGCGAAGGCGTCGGTGATCGCGCGGCGCACGTGTGGCAGCACGTAGTCGTCGTCGGCGGACCGTTCGAGCTTCTGCGCCAGGGGCAGCCCGACGGTGCGGTGACCCCAGCCGCTGATGCGCGGCACGTCGGACAGCTCGACGCCTCGGTCCTTCGCCCACGCCGCCGCGGTGACCGGTCCGGCGAGCACCACTCCCGCTGCCCCGTCGGTCACCTGGCTGCAGTCGGTGCGGCGGATTCGCCCGTCGACCGCCGGGTTCGCGTCGTCGTCACGGGTGAAGCTCTCCGGGGTGTGCGACCACGCACGGGTCTGGGCGAATGGGTTGTCCTTCGCGTTGCGGAAGTTGAGCTCGGCGATGGCGGACAGGTGCAGCTCGTCGATGCCGTAGCGGCGGTCGTACTCGTCCGCGAGACGGCTGAACATGTGCGGCCAGACGAAGGTGGCCGACTCCGCCTCGTGCCCGACCCACGCAGCCGCACCCAGGGTGCGCGCCGCCTGGTCGCCGGGCACGTTGCGCTCCTGTTCGGCGCCGAGCACGAGTGCGCAGTCGTACCGACCGGCCTCGATCTCGGCCATCGCGGCGAGCACCGCGATGCCGCCCGACGCGCACGCCGCCTCGTGACGTGCGGCTGGCACACCCCAGAGCCCCTGCTCGACCGTCGCCGGCATCGCACCGAGATGACCCTGACCGTTGAAGAGCTGCCCGAAGGCGTTGCCGACGTGCACGGTCTCGATCAGCGGTGCGTCGACCCGTGCCGCGTCGAGGGTGCCGGCCACGGTCTCGCCGATCAGGTCGCTGATCTCGAGACCCTCCTTGGCGACGTTGCGGGCGAAGTCGCTCTGGACACCGCCGAGGACGTAGACGTCGGTGGTCATCGA
>JALYWI010000044.1 GCA_030852785.1 Actinomycetota bacterium | reverse complement strand
GTGGTCGAGCAGTAGTCGATCACCAGCAGTCGACCGCGGTCGACGACGTCGAGGGCACGACGGAGCCAGCGACCGGCGCCGGCCTGCAACGGGATCCTGACGCCCGTCACGGCCGCGGGCGCCAGACGATCCGCGAGCTCGACCACCGACTCCTCGGCGGGCACGACCACCGCGGCGAAGCCTCCGGCACGGTCGCGCACCACGAAGACCTCGCCCCATCCCTCGGCCGTGCGCTCCAGCAGTCGGAAGGGCACGTTGTCGAGCAGCTCGTTGGCGAGCACGACGCCGTCGACGCGCAGCGAGGGCAGCTCACCGAGCGACGTCACCAACGGCCCGGTGCCGGTCGCCGAGGTCGGCGCCACGGCGTCGTCGGGGTCGTGGTCCGGGCCGAGCAGCTCGAAGGGCTCCACGACCTCGAGGTGGTCGCGCTGACGTGCCCGCAGCTCCGCGGAGCGTTCGACGAGCACGTAGCGCAGCGCCGGCGCGCAGCGTGGTTCGGCGGCGAGCACCGCGATGGCGAGGGCGCCACGACCGGCGGCGGACTCGACCACGACGAAGGGGTCGGGTCGTCCGAGCTCGTCCCAGCACTCGTCGAGGTAGCGGGCGACGACCGCGCCGAAGAGCGGACCGACCTCGGGGCTGGTGAGGAAGTCGGCGCCCGCTCGGCCCGCTCCCCCGCCGGTGGCGAAGAAGCCGCTGTCCTCGTCGTAGAGCGCGTGCTCGACGAACTCGTCGAAGCGGACCGAGCCGCTGCGGTCGAGTCGTTCGGTGAGCACGCTCATGCGATCACCCTCCGCCGTTCAGCCGCGTCGTCACCCATGGAGTGACCCTGCCACGAATTCCGATCCAGTTCCGGCGCCATAGCAGCGATTCCGAGCCCGATGTCGAAACGGCGCGACCTCGCCGCGAAATCCGATCTCGTCTCGGTGCCACGGCAGCGATTCCGAGTCGGATGTCGGGACGTCGTGCGTCAGCCGCCGAGGGCGACGGGACCGAAGCTGCTGATGTCGCTGAGGAGTCCCGGCAGCACACCGAAGACGACCGTCGCGACCAGCGAGATCAGCACCGCGGCGATGAGGCCGGTCGGCACCTTGACGGGGACGACGTCGCCGTCGGGTGCGGGCTCGAACCACATCGTCTTGGCGATGTTCAGGTAGTAGTAGGCGGCGATCACGGTGTTGATCGCCATGATGACCGACATCGCGATGCCCAGACCCGTCTCGGCGCCCAGCAGCGCGGACCACACGCTGAACTTCGCGTACCAGCCGCCGAGTGGCGGGATGCCGGTCAGCGATGCCAGGAAGAGCGTCATCGCGACGGTCAGCCCCGGCATGTAGGTGAACAGGCCGCCCAGACTCGAGATCTCCGCCGACCGGGTCTTGCGGGCGATCGCGATGATCACCGCGAACGCACCCAGGTTCATCGCCGCGTAGATCACCAGGTAGATGACGATCGACGACAGGGCCGCGTCGCGGTTGTCCGAGATGACGACGAACGGGGCGAGCATGAAGCCGGCCTGCGCGATGCCCGAGTAGGCGAGCATGCGGATGACGTTGGTCTGGCGCAGGGCCAGCAGGTTGCCGATCGTCATCGACGCGACCGCGAGCACGAAGAAGACGGGCTCGATGACGTCGGGTCGGACGTAGAAGCAGTAGAAGACGACCTGGATGAGCGCCACGAAGCCGGCGGCCTTCGAGGCGACCGCGAGGAACGCGGTGATCGGGGTCGGCGACCCCTCGTAGGTGTCGGGCGCCCAGGTGTGGAACGGCACGGCGGACACCTTGAAGGCGAAGCCGGCGACCACGAACAGCAGGGCCAGGGTCACCACGGGCACACCGTCGGTGCCCATCTCCGCGATGTTGCCGGCGATCACGTCGAGGCGCGTCGAGCGACCGAAGCCGTAGACGAGCGACATGCCGTAGAGCAGGATCGCCGAGGCGAACACACCCATCAGGTAGTACTTCAGCCCCGCCTCGTTCGACTTCTCGTCACCCTTGCGCCAGGCGGCGAGCATGTACGCCGGGATCGAGAGCAGCTCGAGCGCCACGAAGATCATGAGCAGGTCGCGCGACGAGGCCATGACGACCATGCCGAGGATCGCGGTGGTGAGCAACGAGTAGTACTCGCTCTCCCAGTAGTCGCCCTCGGCCACGTAGTTGGTCGACAGCAGGATGACGATGTAGCCGCTGACCAGGAACAGCGCCTTGAGCACGAGCGACATCGAGTCGACGACGTACGAGCCGTCGAAGAGCACCCGGGTGGAGCCGTCGACGGCCAGGGTGATGATCGGGATGAGCGCGCCGAGCAGGGTCAGGTTGGCGAGCGCCGGCATGTACGCCTTGGCCCGGTCCAGCTTCACCGCGTCGAGAAGGATCAGCAGGCAGCCACCGAGTGACAGCACGATCTCCGGAGCGAGCGCGTGCCAGTCGATCGTCGGCGACTGGTACCCCGGATCGGGGAAGAGCTGGAGGAGCGAGGCGAGCACGTCGGATCAGTTCCCGCCCACGACCGCGGCGATCGCGGAGACCGCCGGATTCGTGACGTCGAAGATGAGACCGGGGAAGAAACCGAAGACCACGATGAGCACCAGGATCGGCGTCCATGCGATCCACTCGGTGGTCTGCACGTCGGTGATGTGCGGATCGTCGGCGAACTCCTCGCTCGGCGTGCCGAACGCGGTGCGCTGGTAGAGCCAGAGCAGGTAGCCCGCTGCCAGGACGGTGCCGATCGCGGCGACGACCATGAGCGTGCGGAACAGCGCGATGTTCAGACCGACCGCCGGGCTGTACGCCGAGAGGATGGCCGGGAACTCACCCCAGAAGCCGGCGAGGCCGGGCAGACCGAGCGACGCCATGGTGGCGAAGCCGAGGATCCAGCCCATCTTCGGCGCAGACACCAGCAATCCACCGAGACGCTTGATCTCGAGGGTGTGGTAGCGGTCCTTCATCGAGCCGGCGACGAAGAAGAGCATGCCGGTGATCAGACCGTGGGCGACCATGCCGAACACCGCGGCGTTCATGCCGAAGTCGGTCAGCGTGGCGATGCCGAGCATGACGTAACCCATGTGGGCGACCGAGGAGAAGGCGATGAGTCGCTTCATGTCGGTCTGGGCCAGACAGCCGAGGGCGCCGTAGATGATGCCGATCGCGGCGAGCACGCCGATGATCGGCGCCCACCAACGGGCACCCACCGGCAGGATCGGGATGGCGATGCGGATGAAGCCGTAGGTGCCGAGCTTCAGGAGCACGGCGGCCAGGATGACCGAGCCGGCGGTCGGCGCCTGGGTGTGGGCGTCGGGCAGCCAGGTGTGGAACGGGAACATCGGCACCTTGATGCCGAAGCCCAGGAACATGCCGCCGAAGATGACGATGGCGGTGGTCCGGGCGATGCCGGCGCCGCCGACCTCGCTGAGGAGGCGCATGTCGAAGGTCCGCAGCGCCTCGCCGGTGGCGGGGTCCTTGGAGAGGAAGTACACCGCGAGGAACGACACGAGCATGAGCGACGAGCCGAACAGCGTGTAGAGGAAGAACTTGATCGACGCGTACTGGCGCTGCGGGCCACCCCAGACACCGATGAGGAAGTACATCGGGAGCAGCACGACCTCGAAGAAGACGAAGAAGAGGACGAGGTCCTCGGCGAGGAACGAGCCGATCATGCCGGTCTCGAGCACGAGCAGCAGGGCGAAGAACGCCTTGGGGTTCCCCGGCTCGGGCAGGTGGCCGAGGCTGTAGATGAAGACGAGCGGCACGATGAACAGCGTCAGTGCGACCAGCGGCAGCGACAGTCCGTCGAGGCCGAGGATGAACCGGCTGTTGATGATGTCGATCCAACTGCGGTCGACGACGAACTGCATCTCGCCGGCCCGGTCGTAGTCGAAGTTGATCATGACGAGCGCGCCCATCACCGCCGCGGCGAGTGACGTCGCGAGGGCGAAGATCTTGATCGGACCCTCGGACTCCTTGGGGATGAGCATCGTCACCAACGCACCTGCCAGCGGCAGGAAGATGGTGAGGATCAGACCCCAGTCGTTCAGGAAACTCTTCATCGGTTTCGGCTCTCCCTACTCGTCATCAGCCGATTGCCACCACGAACACACCGGTCAACACCGCAACGCCCACGAAGAACAGGGCTGCGTACTGCTGGACCCGGCCGGACTGCACCACTCGGAGCACGCCACCCAACGCACCGGCACCGGAGCCGGTGGTGTTGACCGCGCCGTCGACGACCGTCTGGTCCACGTTCTCGTAGACCCAGTTGCCGGCAGAGGCTGCACCTCGACCGACGCCGTTCACGACGGCGTCGAGCATGTGCTGGTTCGCCCAGTTCGCCGCCCGTGCGAGCGGGCCCTTGACGAACCCGACGATGACCGTCGTGTACAGCCAGTCGAAGTAGTACTTGTTGACCAGGACGTTCTTGCCGAAGGCCGCGAGCTTGTTGCGTTCCGCCAGGCCGTGCAGCCCTGCGAAGGCGCCCTTCCAGAAGTACAGGTAGGCGATGCCGGCACCGAGCAGTGCGACGCCGAACGAGGTGACCGCGAGCAGCGGGTGGAACTCGGCGTGCGTCAGCTGCTCCGGGAACGCCAGGCCGATCGGCTCGACGTAGGTCTGGAACATGTGCGCCGGGATCGGGCCGATCTTCCAGGGCATGTTCGCCAGACCGGCGACGGCGCCGAGGGTCGCGAGGATGATCAGCGGCACGGTGATGCGCGGGCCGGACTCGTGCGGGGTGCCGTGGCCTCGGTACTCGCCGAAGAACGCGTACCAGATCGTACGGAACATGTAGGCGGCGGTGCAGAACGCACCGAGCAGCAACATGATCAGCATCAGGTGGTAGGTGCCGTTGGCGCCTTCGGTGCCGGGGAACGAACCGGTTCCGGCGAGGATCTCGTCCTTGGACCAGAAACCCGACAGCGGGAAGAAGCCGGCCAGGGCACACGTGCCGATCACGTAGGTCCAGAACGTCTTCGGCATGATCTTCCGGAGACCGCCCATGTCGTCGACCATGTTGAAGCTGTGGTGACAGGCGTGGCTGAGCGAGCCGGCGCCGAGGAACAGGCAGGCCTTGAAGAACGCGTGGGTGAAGAGGTGGAACATCGCGGCGGTCCAGGCGCCGATGCCCAGCGACGTGACCATGAAGCCGAGCTGCGAGACCGTCGAGTAGGCCAGCACCTTCTTGATGTCCTTCTGGACGAAGGCGAGCAGCGCTCCGAAGAGGGCGGTGATGGCACCGACCATGGCCAACGCGTTGACCGACGAGCCCGAGATGGACAGGCCCTCGAAGAACACCGGGTAGAGGCGGGCGACCATGTAGATGCCGGCGACGACCATGGTGGCGGCGTGGATGAGTGCCGAGACGGGCGTCGGACCGGCCATGGCGTCGGGCAGCCAGGTGTGCAGGATGAACTGACCGGACTTCGACATGACCGCGGTGATCAGGCACAACGAGGCGATCAACAGCAACGAGTGCGAGATGCCGCCCTCGTTGGCGAGGATGTTGATGTCGAGGATCGAGAACGACTTGCCGGCGGCGAAGTACAGGATGATCACGCCGATGAGCAGACCCACGTCGCCGACGCGGTTGGTGAGGAACGCCTTGAGCGCGGCGTCGGAGTTGGGCTTCTCCTCCCACCAGTGGCCGATCAGCGCAAAGGAGCAGACGCCGACCAACTCCCATCCGACGATCATCTGCAGCGTGTTCTCGCTGAGCACGAAGAACAGCATCGAGGCGGTGAACAGCGACAGGAACCCGAAGTAGTGCGTGTAGCGGCGGTCGCCGTGCACGTAGTCGGTCGAGAAGACGTGCACCAGCAGCGAGATCAGCGTGACGACGACGAGCATGAGCACGGACTGGCCGTCGACCAGGGTGCCGATCGAGATCGACTGGCTGCCGTTCTCGAACCAGGTGGCGCAGGTGACGACCGGCCGTGTGGGCGGATCGTGGTGACCGCCCTCGTCGGCGGTGGCGGCGGCCGGTGCGGCCGACTCGCCCTCGGCGGTCGCGCCGGCAGCGCCGTGCTCCTCGCCCGAGCCGGCATCGTCGGCGTGGGAGTCGGTGGAGCCGCTCGAGTGCGAGTCGGCCTCGGCGCCGTGCGCGCCGCCTTCGGCGTGCTCGGCCTCTTCACCTTCGTGCGCGGCCTCGTCCGCGACCTTCGAGCAGCTGGGGTCGACCTCGGAGAGGGCGACACCCTCGGCACCCGCGGCGTGCACCTCGGGGTTGTCGTTGGTCCACGAGATCCAGTTGCCGGCGGTGATGAGCGACAGGACGAACGCGGCGCCGACGAAGAGGATGCCGATCTCGGCGCCCTTCTTGGGCATCTTCTTGCCGAACAGCAGGATCAGCAGGAACGACAGGGCCATCAGCGCGGGGATGATCCAGACGTGTGTGAAGAACCACATGTGCCTCAGCCCTTCAGCTCGTCGAGGTCATCGATGTCGATGGAGCGCTTGTTCCGGTAGATGAGCAGCACGATCGCGAGGCCGACGCCGACCTCTGCCGCCGCGATCGCGATGGCGAACAGTGCGAAGACCTGACCGCCGAGCCCCCAGAAGGTGCTGAAGGTGACCAGGTTGATGTTGACCGCGTTCAGGATGAGCTCGATCGACATGAGGACGAGCACGCCGTTCTTGCGCACGATGACGCCGTAGACGCCGATGCAGAACAGGATCGCGGACAGCAGGAGGAACTGGTTCAGCAGCATGGTGGCCCCTCAGTCCCGTCGTGCCAGGACGATGGCCCCGATGAGGGCGGCGAGCAGGAGCACGGAGATCATCTCGAAGGGGATGAGGTACTGGCCGAAGATCGTGTCGGAGACGGCCTGGGTCCGGCCGTTGGTGTTGGCCTCGGCGACACCCTGGAACGCCTCGAAGGTCAGCTTGTCCTTGCCCCACGTCGCGACCACCGAGTAGCCGATGACGGCGAAGAGCAGCGCAGCGGTTCCGATGCCGATCCACTTCTGGTTGTTGTCGAGGTCCTCGGAGACACCGAGCGGCGCACGGGTCAACATGATGCCGAACAGGAAGAGGACGACGATCGCCCCGAGGTAGACGAGGAACTGCGTGACGGCGACGAACTCGGCCTGCAGCAGCAGGTAGTTGACGCCGACGCCGCTGAGCACGACGACGAGCCAGAGCGCCGCGTGCACGATGTTCTTCGTGGTGACCATGCGGACGGCCGCGGCGATCATGAACACGGCGGTCACCGCGAACACGACGTTGGCGGGCACGTCGAAGGTCGTCTCTGCCGCAGCGGCGAGCAGGGGGCTCATCGCGGGACCTTCTTGACCTTGACCTCGGAGCCGGTCTCGAGCGCCTCGAAGTCCGGCACGGTGTCCATCCACTGGTCGAGGCGGGACTTGTCGTGGAGCAGATCCGCGATGCGGACCTCGGAGTACTCGTACTCCGGGCTCCAGAACAGCGCCTCGAACGGGCAGACCTCGACGCAGATGCCGCAGTACATGCAGAGCGAGAAGTCGATGTCGAAGCGGTCGAGCGCGTTGACCGAGCGGGGCTTGCCGCCCTCGCGGCGCGGCGGGGCGAGCGTCTTGTGGCCCTCGATGTAGATGCACCAGTCCGGGCACTCACGTGCGCAGAGCATGCAGGCGGTGCAGTTCTCCTCCTTGAGGGCGATCACACCGCGTGCGCGAGGAGCGGGCTCCTCCTTCTCGTGGGGGTACTGCACCGTGGCGGCGCCCTTGGCGGGCGACGGCGGCTTCAGAGGACCGTCCGGGAACATCGTCTCGAGGGCGGTCTTCATCGTGATACCAAGTCCCTGGAGGATTCCCGGCATCTTCGGCTTCTCAGGCATCACCACACCACCTTCGCGACACCGGTCACCACGATGTTGGCCAGCGAGATCGGGATGAGGAACTTCCAGGCCAGACGCTGGAGTTGGTCCTCACGGAACCGGGGCAGCGAGAAGCGCACCCAGAACACGACGCCGACCAGCAGCACGGCCTTGAACGAGACGACGAGCGGCCCGATGAAGTGCATCGGACCGGTGCCGATGCCCCAGCTGGTGGGGAGGCCCCAGCCGCCGAGGAAGAGCGTCGAGGCGACCGCTGCGAACGCGACGGCGGTGGCGAATTCGGCGATGAAGTACACGAGGAAGCGGATGCCGGTGTACTCGACCTGGTAGCCGGCGACGAGCTCGGACTCGGCGATCGGCATGTCGAACGGGGTCTGGGTGAGCTCGGCCTGCACGGCGATCAGGAAGATCGTGAAGCCGACGATCTGCGTGAGGATGTAGGGGTTGCCGATGCCACCCCAGCCGAAGATCTCGCCCGAGGCCTGGGCGGCGACGATGTCCTGCAGGTTCATGCTGCCCGCAGCGATGACGACGCCGACGACCGAGAGGATGAGCGGCAGCTCGTACGCGATGAGCTGGCCGGCGGCACGCAGTGCGCCGAGCAGGGCGTACTTGTTGGCCGAGGCCCAACCGGCCATCAGGATGCCGAGGACCGAGATGCTCGACATGGCGAGCACGAAGTAGATGCCGGTGCCCAGGTCGGCCACCACGGCCTCGGGACCTGCGGGGATCGCGACGAACATCAGGAAGGTCGACGCGAGCACCACGGCGGGCGCCAGACCGAAGATGAACTTGTCGGAGTTCTCGGTGAAGATGTCTTCCTTCTGGAGCCACTTGCCGACCTCGGCGAGCAGCTGCAGCGAGCCGAACGGGCCGGCCTCCATGGGGCCGAGACGGCTCTGCATGAACGAGACGAACTTGAAGAGGTACAGGTACACGACCCCGCCGGTCAGCAGCAGCAGTGCCACCAGACCCAGCAGCACACGGAGGACCGTCTGCTGCCAGTACGCGAGTTCGAGGCCCAGGACGAGCGACTGGGTCATCGGTCGATGTCTCCCAGGATGAAGTAGAGCGAGGCGAGGATCGAGATGATGTCCGGCACGTAGACGCCTCGGAGCACCCAGGGTGCGATCGAGATGTTGTTGAAGCTCGCCGAGCGGATCTTGAGCCGGAACGGGGTCAGGTCGCCCTTGGAGACGATGTAGTAGCCCATCTC
>JALYWI010000015.1 GCA_030852785.1 Actinomycetota bacterium | reverse complement strand
GTGAGGATGTCCTTCGCCGTGATCGAGGCGGGGCCCCGCACGTCGAGGCGCAGCGTGACGGGCTCGTCCGAGGACGAGGTGACCACGATGTCCTTCAGGTTGAGGATGATGTCGGTGACGTCCTCGGAGACACCGGCGATGGTGTCGAACTCGTGGAGCGCCTCATCGAAGCGCACCTGCGTGATCGCTGCGCCGGGGATCGACGACAGCAGGGTGCGCCGGAGCGAGTTGCCAAGTGTGTGGCCGAAACCGGGCTCGAGTGGGCCGATGGCGAACCGCTGAAGGTTGCCGTCTTCCTCGTCGACGGCCTCCACGGTGGGGCGCTGAATGACGAGCATCTGATGCGTACCTCGGGTGAACGTGTGTCGGACGGTGGTGGCCCATGGGGGCCGTGTGCGGTGTGGGGACCCAGGGTCCCCGACGAGCGCTACTTGGAGTAGAGCTCGACGATGAGCTGTTCGCGGACGGGCACATCGATGTGCTCGCGCAGCGGCAGCTCGCGGACGGTGATCTCCTGGCCGCCGTCGGCAGCCTCGAGCCACGGCGGGGGCGTCCGACCGAGGGTGTCCATGTTGAACTGGACGATGATGAGCTCACGCGACTTGTTGCGCAGGCGCACGACGTCACCCTGACGCACACGGAAGCTGGGGATGTTCACCCGGCGGCCGTTGACCTCGACGTGTCCGTGGTTGACGAACTGGCGTGCCTGCGGGCGGGTGGAGGCCCAGCCGGCGCGGTACACGACGTTGTCGAGACGGAGCTCGCAGTAGCGGAGCAGGTTCTCGCCGGTCACGCCCTGGCGACGGTTCGCCTCGGCGTAGAGGTTGCGGAACTGCTTCTCGGTCATGCCGTAGGCGAAGCGGGCCTTCTGCTTCTCCTGCAGCTGCAGGAGGTACTCGCTGACGTTGCCACGGCGGCGGGTGCGGCCGTGCTCTCCGGGCGGGTACGGACGCTTGTCCATCGCCTTGTTCTCACCGGAGGTGCCCCAGATGTTCGTGCCGAGACGGCGCGAGACGCGGGCGCGGGGTCCTGTGTAGCGGGACATGTTCTCAGAGCCTCCGACGCTTGGGGGGACGGCAGCCGTTGTGCGGCACAGGGGTGACGTCCTTGATGCCGGTCACCTCGATGCCCACGTTCTGGATGGACCGGATTGCGGTCTCGCGGCCGGAGCCCGGACCCTTGACGACGACGTCGACCTTGCGGACACCGTGCTCCATCGCACGGCGGGCGGCCTGCTCGGCTGCCATCTGCGCGGCGAACGGCGTCGACTTGCGCGAGCCCTTGAAGCCCACGTTGCCGGCGGACGCCCAGGAGAGGACGTTGCCCTCCTGGTCGGTGATCGACACGATCGTGTTGTTGAAGGAACTCTTGATGTGCGCCACCCCGTAGGTGACGTTCTTGCGTTCCTTCTTGCGGGGGCGACGGCCCCCAGCGGGTGGCTTGGCCATTACTTGCGGACCTTCTTCTTACCGGCGACTGTCTTCTTCGGACCCTTGCGGGTCCGGGCGTTCGTGTGGGTGCGCTGACCGTGCACCGGAAGACCACGGCGATGCCGCAGGCCCTGGTAGCAGCCGATCTCCATCTTGCGCTTGATGTTCTGGTTGACCTCGCGACGGAGGTCGCCCTCTACCTTGAGGTGCTCGTCGATCCATCCGCGGATCTGGGTGACCTCGGAGTCGGTGAGGTCCCGGACTCGGGTCGACTCGTTGATCTGGGTCGCTTCGCAGATGTGCTCTGCCTGTGTGCGACCGATTCCGTAGATGTAGGTGAGTGCGATGACGAGCCGCTTCTCTCGCGGGATGTCGACGCCGGCGATACGTGCCATGGTGCTGTTGTCCTCTGGTCTTCCTTGGGTCCTAGCCCTGACGCTGCTTGTGGCGCGGGTTGTCGCAGATGACCATCACACGCCCGTGGCGGCGGATCACTCTGCACTTCTCACAGATCTTCTTGACGCTGGGTCGAACCTTCATCGTGGTCTCCAGGTCGGCTCTGGCCGACCCATTCGACCGTCCTGGTGGACGGTCACTTGTAGCGGTAGGTGATCCTGCCTCGGGACAGGTCGTAGGGAGTCAGCTCCACCTGCACCCGGTCCCCGGGCAGGATACGGATGTAGTGCATCCGCATCTTTCCGGAGATGTGCGCCAGCACCTTGTGGCCGTTCTCGAGTTCGACCCGGAACATGGCGTTCGGGAGCGGCTCGGTGACCGTTCCTTCCAAGACGATGGCGTCTTCCTTGGGCTTTGCCAGAACTGATCCTCCTGTGAGGCCCCGGGCTCCGACATCGGAGCCTCGAGGGGTGGAACACTGCGGTGACGCAGGTGGCCGAACGTGCTCACTCAGTGAGAGGCACGGGCCGACGGACAAGTGTAGAAGAGTCCCGCCGCGCGATCAAAGTGGCGGAGAGAACGGTGTGGCCGAGCGCTCAGCCGAGTCGCGCATCGATCTCCGCGACGAGCCGGGCGGTGACGTCGTCGGCCGGACCGTCGCCGTCGACGCGCACCAGGACGCCCTGGGTGCCGAACCAGTCGACCGCCGGGACGGTCTGACGGGTGTAGATGTCGAGCCGTTCGCGCACCGCGGCCTCGGTGTCGTCGTCGCGCTGCACGACCTCGCCACCGCACTTGTCGCAGGTCCAGTTCACCGCGGGCGGTGCGCCGGTCGAGTAGATCGCCCCGCAGTTGGAACAGACCCGGCGCGACGAGATGCGCTCCACGACGACGTCCTCGGGGACGTCGAGATCGATCGCCAGGTCGATGCCGCCGGGGCCGACCATCTCGGCGAGGCCACGGGCCTGCGCCTCGGTCCGCGGGAAGCCGTCGAGCAGCCACCCACCACGTGCGTCGTCCTCGGCGAGACGGTCGGAGATGATGCCGAGCACGACGTCGTCGGAGACGAGCTGCCCTGCGTCCATGATCTCCTTGGCGCGGAGGCCGAACTCGGTACCGGCCTTCACCGCGGCGCGCAGCATGTCGCCCGTGGAGATGTGCGGCACCCCGTAGCGCGCCGCCAGGCGGACCGCCTGGGTGCCCTTGCCGGCGCCCTGGCGTCCGAACAGGATCAGGCGAACCGAGGTGTGCTTCGTTGCGTCCATGTGGCGGTCCTCCCCTGCCGATCAGCGCTGCTCCGTCAGGCGACGGGGCGGGCTACTTGCTCGACAGGAATCCCTCGTAGTTGCGCATCATCAGCTGGGAGTCGACCTGCTTCATCGTCTCGAGGGCGACGCCCACGGCGATGAGGAGCGACGTACCGCCCATGGCGTAGGCGGCACCGCTTCCGGTCGGGCCCAACAGGATGCGGACCAGCACGGTCGGAGCGATGGCGAGCAGCGCGATGAACAGCGCGCCCGGCAGCGTGATGCGGTTCAGCACCTTGGCCAGGTAGTGCTCGGTCTGGGGACCCGGACGGATGCCGGGGATGAACCCGCCCTGCTTGCGGAGGTTGTCCGCCTGCTGGACCGGATCGAACGCGATGGCCGTGTAGAAGTACGAGAACCCGACGATGAACAGGCCGAGCACGGCCAGGTAGATCGGGTTGATCGTGTTCGCCAGGTTGTCGTTGATCCACTTCGAGACACTGGCACCCCAGCCGCTGGAGGGCAGGACCTGCGACAGCAGCACCGGAAGGTTGATCACGGCGCTGGCGAAGATGATCGGCACGACGCCGGCCTGGTTCACCTTGAGCGGGATGTACGTGCTCTGGCCGGAGTACATGCGGCGGCCGACCACTCGTTTGGCGAACTGCACCGGGATCCGGCGCTGCCCCAGCTCGATGTAGACGATGAACCAGAGCATCCCGATGAAGAAGGCGAGGAAGAGCACCAGCTTCCAGGAGCCTGCGGCATAGATCGCCGAGAAGGCGGCGGGCAGGCCGGACACGACCGAGCAGAAGATGATGAGCGACATGCCGTTGCCGATGCCGCGGTTGGTGATGAGCTCGCCCATCCACATCAGCAGCGAGGAACCGGCAGTGAAGGTCACCACGATGAGCAGGACCCGCAGCGGGTTGAAGATCGGCACCAGGTCGATCGAGCTGGCCGAACCGGAGGAGTCGACGAGACCGCCGCCGCCGTTGTGGAACAGGAACACGAGGCCCGTCGACTGCAGCACCGAGATGCCGATGGTCAGGTAGCGGGTCCACTGCGTGATCTTGCGCTGGCCGACCGCACCCTGCGCCTGCCACTCCTGCAGCTTCGGGATCACCACCGTCAGGATCTGCATGATGATCGAGCTGGTGATGTACGGCATGATGCCCAGCGCGAACAGGCTGAACTGCGTCAGCGCCTGGCCGGAGAACAGCTGCAGGAAGGCGAGCACGCCGCCTTCACGGGCCTGCTCGCCGATGGAGTTGACGGCATCCTGATCGACACCGGGGACCGGCAGGTAACAACCGACCCGGTAGAGGAGGAGCATGAACAAGGTGAACAGGACCTTGTTCCGAAGGTCCACCACCTTGAAGATGTTGCCGATACGAGACACTGACGCTCCTGGAGGCTCCGCTGCCGATGGATGGGCCGCCGGTAGTGCATGCGGGACAGCCGATGGTGGGTCCGGAAGGTAGCCGATGGCCACCGTCGCCGGGTGGTGCACCGTCGAGACGCCACCGGTGGACCCAGCGGCGCTCGAGGATCACCGGTTGGTGTGGGCGCTCCCGTGGAAGGCGGGACGGACCTTGAACGGCAGGTCGAGGCGCTCGAGGGAGCCACCGGCTCCGGTGATCGCGGACTCGGCCGAGGCGGAGGCGGCGTGCACCTTGACGGTGACCGCACGGCTGAGCTCGCCACGCCCGAGGACCTTGACCAGCGCACCCTTCGAGATGAGGCCCTTGGAGTAGAGCGTCTCGGGGGTGATGTCGGTCAGGCCCGACTCCTCGATCGTGTCGAGGTTGATCGCCTGGTACTCGACGCGGAACGGGTTGTTGAAGCCACGGAGCTTCGGCACACGCTGGGCGAGGGGCAGCTGGCCGCCCTCGAAGCCGACGCGGACCTTGCTGCGGGCCTTCTGACCCTTGGTGCCACGGCCGGCGGTCTTGCCGCCCTTGCCGCCGATGCCGCGACCCACGCGCTTGCGCGAGGTGCGGGAGCCCTCTGCGGGCTTCAGATCATGGACCTTCATCTCAATCGACCTCTCCGGTGACCTCTTCGACGCGGACGAGGTGCGGGACCCGGTGGATCTGTCCGCGCACGTCGGGCGTGTCGGGCAACACGTTGGACTGTCCGATGCGACGCAGGCCGAGGGCACGGAGGGTGCCGCGCTGCTTGGGCTTCACACCGATGTACGAACCCGTCTGGGTGACCTTGATCTGACCCATCATGCAACCTCGAACGGCTCGGGGGCCGGACCGCGCTCGGACTCCTGGTAGGCCTTGAGCAGGCCCTTCGGGATGCAGTCCTCGGGGTCGAGACCACGCAGCTTGGCGATCTCGTCCGGGCGACGCAGCGCCTGGAGACCGGCGACCGTCGCGCGGGCGACGTTGATGTAGTTGGACGAGCCCAGCGACTTGCAGAGCACGTCGTGGATGCCGGCCTCTTCGAGGATGGCGCGGGCGGCGCCGCCGGCGATCACACCGGTACCGGGCGCTGCGGGCTTGAGCATCACCCGACCGGCACCCATGATGCCGATGACCGGGTGGATGATCGTGCCGCTCGCGAGCGGGACGGTGAAGAGGTTCTTGCGAGCCTCTTCGGTGCCCTTCTGGATGGCGAGGGGCACCTCCTTCGCCTTGCCGTAGCCGAGGCCGACGCGGCCGTTGCCGTCGCCGATCACGACGAGGGCGGTGAAGGAGAACCGACGGCCACCCTTGACGACCTTCGCCACGCGGTTGATGTTGATGACCCGCGACTCACGCAGCTGCAGGTCGGTGTCCTTGTTCAGTGCCATCAGAATTCCAGTCCTGCTTCTCGTGCAGCGTCTGCGAGCGATGCGACCCGACCCTGGTAGCGGAAGCCACCCCGGTCGAACACGACCTGCTCGATCCCGGCGGCCTTCGCGCGCTCGGCGACGAGCTGGCCCACCTTGGCGGCGGCCTCGCGGTTCGAGGTCGCGCCGGAGCGGAGGTCGGTCTCGAGCGTGCTGGCCGCGGCGATGGTCGCCCCGGCACGGTCGTCGATCACCTGCGCCACGATGTGACGGTTGGAGCGGAACACGGCCAGACGGGGCCGCTCCGCGGTCCCGGCCACGTTCTTGCGGACACGGGCGTGCCGGCGTGTCCGGCCGACCTGCTTCTTCTTGGACTTGTCGCTCATCGCAATCGCCTCACTTACCGGCCTTGCCGGCCTTGCGGCGGACGTGCTCGTCGACGTAACGAACGCCCTTGCCCTTGTAGGGCTCGGGCTTGCGCCACGCCCTGATGTCTGCGGCCACCTGGCCGACCAACTGCTTGTCGATCCCGTGGACCTCGATGCGGGTCGGGGCGGGCACCACGAACGAGATGCCCTCGGGCGCCTCGACGAGTACCGGGTGGGAGAAGCCGAGCGCCAGCTCGATCCCGTTGGAGCCCTTGACCGCAGCGCGGTAGCCGACGCCGACGATGTCGAGCTCCTTGCGGAACCCGTCGGTGACGCCGGTGATCATGTTGGCGACCAACGACCGCATGAGACCGTGCAGGGCACGGCTCTCACGCTCGTCGTCGAGCCGCTCGACGATGAGCTCGTCGCCGTCCTGGCGGACCGCGATCTGCTCGGGGAGCTCCCGGGAGAGCTCACCCTTGGGGCCCTTCACGGCGACGGTCGATCCGGAGATCGTGATGTCGACGCCGCTGGGCACGGGGATGGGGGCCTTACCGATTCGAGACATGTGCTCCCCTCACCAGACGTGGCAGAGGACTTCACCACCGACGCGCTGGCGACGTGCCTCGCGGTCGGTCATGAGCCCTTTGCTCGTGGAGAGAATGGCGACGCCGAGGCCACCGAGGACACGTTCGACCTCGTTGTGCTTGCGGTACACCCGCAGGCCCGGCTTGGACACCCTGCGGATGCCGGAGATGACCCGGCGCCGCTCGGGCGAGTACTTCATGTCGATCTTCAACAGCTGGCCGGGGCCCTTGGTGTTCTCACCGATGGAGAAGCCAACGATGTAGCCCTCCTTCACGAGGACACCAGCGAGGGCTTCCTTCTGCTTCGAAGCGGGCATGACCACTTCGTCGTGCATCGCGACGTTCGCGTTGCGGAGACGAGTGAGCATGTCTGCGATGGGATCCGTCATCGTCACTTTGGGTCGCCTCCTCTCACCAGCTCGCCTTGGTGACACCAGGGATCTCGCCGGCATGAGCCAGCTCCCTGAGGCACACCCGGCACAGGCCGAACTTCCGATACACCGAACGCGGACGCCCGCATCGACGGCACCGTGTGTAGCCACGGACCTTGAACTTCGGCTTGCGCTGCTGCTTCTGCTTCAGAGCCTCGGTCGCCATGGTTCACACCCCTTCACGACGGAACGGGAAGCCGAAGGCGTCGAGCAACGCCTTGCCTTCGGCATCGGTCCGAGCGGTTGTCACAATCGTGATGTCCATGCCTCGAGAGGCATCGACCTTGTCGTAGTCGATCTCCGGGAAGATGAGCTGTTCGGTCACGCCGAACGTGTAGTTGCCACGTCCGTCGAAGCTCTTCGGGGAGAGTCCACGGAAGTCCCTGATCCGGGGGATGGCCAACGTGACCAGCCGGTCGAAGAACTCCCACATCTGATCGCCACGCAGCGTCACCTTGACGCCGATGGCGTTGCCCTCACGGAGCTTGAAGCCGGCGATCGACTTCTTCGCCTTCGTGATGATCGGCTTCTGGCCGGCGATGGCCGTCAGATCGGTCACCACCTTCTCGAGCAGACCCTTGTTGTCGACGGCGGCACCGACGCCGACGTTGATCACGATCTTCTCGAAGCGAGGGACCTCCATGACGTTGCCCAGCTCGAGCTCGCTGCGGAGCTTGTCCCGGACCTCGTCGGTGTACTTGACCTTGAGGCGGGGAATGGTCGTGGTCGAGCTCACAGCTCACCTCCGCTTCGACGCGACACCCGCGACTTGGAGCCGTCATCGGCGATCCGGTAGCCCACACGGGTGGTGGAGCCGTCGGAGTCGATCAGCGCGACGTTCGAGACGTCGATCGGCATCGCCTTGTCGATGATGCCGCCCTGCTGCATGGCACGAGTGGGCTTCTGGTGACGCTTGGCGACGTTGACGCCTTCGACGATCACCTTGTTGGACTTGGGCAGGACGGTGATGACTTCACCCTCCTTGCCCCGCTGCTTGCCGGTCAGGACCCGGACACGATCACCCTTGCGGATCTTCACGTCAGATCACCTCCGGTGCGAGCGAGACGATGCGCATGAACTTCTTGTCCCGCAGCTCACGGCCGACAGGGCCGAAGATGCGAGTGCCACGCGGCTGCTTCTGGTCGTTGATGAGCACGGCGGCGTTCTCGTCGAAGCGGATGTAGCTGCCGTCTGCACGACGCTTCTCCTTCTTCACACGGACGATGACGCACTTCACGACCTCGCCCTTCTTGACGGCTGCGCCGGGCAGTGCGTCCTTGACCGTGGCGACGACGACGTCGCCGATCGAGGCGTAGCGGCGCTTCGAGCCGCCGAGCACCTTGATCACGAGGATCTCACGGGCGCCGGAGTTGTCGGCCACGCGGAGGCGTGATTCCTGCTGGATCATCGTGCACGCTCCAGGACTTCCACGATCCGCCAGCGCTTCTGCTTGGACAGCGGACGGGTCTCCATCACGCGGACGCGGTCGCCGATGTGGAGATCGTTCTCCTCGTCGTGCACGTACAGCTTCTTGGCGCGCTGGACGGTCTTGTTGTAGCGGATGTGGCGCACACGCTCGGTCACCGTGACCACTGCCGTGCGATCCATCTTGTCGGAGGTGACGATCCCCTCACGCACCTTGCGTGCACTGCGTTCGGGCGTCGTCGGAGCGGTCTCGCTCATCACGCCTCACCTCCCGCTACGGCCTCGGCAGCAGCGATCTCACGGGCACGGAGCTCGGTGTTGAGCCTCGCGATGTCCCTCTTGGTCTGGTTCAGTCGGGAGGAGTTCTCGAGCTGGCCGGTGGCCAGCTGGAACCGGAGCTTGAAGAGCCGGTCCTTCTCCTCGGCGATGCGTTCGATCAGCTCGGTGTCACCGAGCTCACGTGCGACGAGCTTCGCCATCAGAAGCCCTCCTCTCGGGTCACGATCCGTGCCTTGATCGGCAGCTTCTGGATCGCCCTGTTGAGCGCCCCGCGGGCGATCACGTCGTCCGGGTACGAGAGCTCGAACAGGATGCGGCCGGGGCGCACGACGGCGACCCACAGCTCGGGGTTGCCCTTGCCGGAACCCATGCGGGTCTCGGCGGGCTTCTTGGTGACGGGCTTGTCCGGGAAGACGTTGATCCAGACCTTGCCGCCACGCTTGATGTGACGCGTCATCGCGATACGAGCGGCTTCGATCTGACGGGCGGTGATCCACCCCGGCTCGAGCGCCTGGATCCCGTACTGGCCGTGGTTGACCTCGGTACCACCCTTGGAGGTACCGGTCAGACGGCCACGATGGGTCTTGCGGTGCTTGACCTTCTTCGGCATCAACATGGTCAGTCACCATCCCCGGGGCGGAAGTGAGGAGTCTCGTGGTGCTCGCGGGTGGAGCGTTCGATCTCCTCCTCCTCGGCGAGCAGGCGCTCGAACTCGGGATCAGCCTCTCCGATGAGGGGCTTGATCTCCTCGTCGGTCTGCTCGGCAGCAGGGGCACCCGGAGCGGGAGCCTCGGCAGGAGCGGGCGCCGGAGCCGGAGCCGGAGCGGCGGGAGCCTCCGCGGTCGCCGGACGGGTCGAGAC
>JALYWI010000008.1 GCA_030852785.1 Actinomycetota bacterium | reverse complement strand
GGTCCGAGCACCCCGAGCCAGAAGCGTTCGACGTACTCCGAGCGCGGGGTGTGGCCCCGGTGCACCAGCGCCGGGTCGTGCCACGGGCGGACGACGATCGTGGGTGGTGCGTCGACCCGACGTGGCTCGCCGTCGACTGCGTCGGCGGTGTCGGTGGACGGGTGTTCGGTGAGGGACATGGCGTGCCTCCTGCTCGTTCGTGCCGGGACGCGGTTGCGTCGGCCACGCACGGTACGGAGACGGGTCCGGGGTGTCAGCGGGGAGCGGTCCCCGTCGGCACTGGGTCCCCGCCGACAGCAGGCACCCGATGCAGCGACGCGGCACCTCTTGTCAGCGTCGACGATCTGTGCGAACCTACAACCAGATGGTTGTAGGTCAGGACTCCGGCGTGGACGCCGATCGACTTTTCCAAGCACTCGCCGACGGCACTCGCCGGGACATCCTCGCGGTGGCCGTCGGGGACGGTTGCAGCGTCTCCGCGTTGGCGACGCGCTACCCGATGAGCTTCGCCGCGGTGCAGAAGCACGTCGCCGTGCTCGAAGGTGCGGGGCTCGTCACGAAGGAGCGGCGCGGGCGCGAGCAGCTGGTGCGCACCGATGTCGGCGCCGTGCAGGGGGTCCGCGCCCTCCTCGACGACATCGAGGAGATGTGGCGGGCGCGGGTGAGCCGGATCGATGACCTGTTGGCCGACGAGCAGCGAACAACTGGAGGCAAGTGATGGGTGTGACCAGCGTCGAGAAGGACCACGAGGCCCTGACCATGACGGTGACGACGAACCTCGACGCCACCGTGGAACGGGCGTGGCAGCTGTGGGCCGATCCCCGTCAGTTCGAGAAGTGGTGGGGACCCCCGGGTTACCCGGTGACCGTGGTCGACCACGACCTGCGCGCCGGCGGACGGATCACGTTCTTCATGGCCGGCCACGAGGGCGATCGCCACGACAGCACGTGGGAGGTCGTCGCCGCCGACGCACCCCGCCTGCTCGAGCTGCGAGACGCCGACGTCGACGACGACGGTCGCCCGAACGACGGGAACGCCATGACGACGATGGTCATCACCTTCGACGAGCGCGACGGTCGCACGGCGATGGCGGTCCGCACGCACTTCGATTCGCTGGCGGGCATGGAGCAGGTGCTCGCCACGGGCGTCGAGGAGGGCATGCGAATGGTCCTCGCCCAGATCGACGACGTCCTCGCCGGCTCGCCTGCGTGACGGCTGACGAGCGGTCGTCCGCTACTTGACGACAGGACTGCAGTCCCGGCGGTACTCGCACGTGTCCGGGTCGGGGCCGGAGTCCGGACCGGTGTCCTCGTCGGTCGGGATCCACGGTTCGGCGAGGGGCAGACAGGCGGTGACCGCCTCGGTGGCGAGCACCAGCACGAGGGCCAGCCGGCACCGTCGCAGCAACGCCCGCGAGCGATGCCTGCGGCCGCCGAGACGGTGGTGGCGGGTCGAGCGGTGCGGGTCGTCGTGGAGATTCGTCATCATCGGCCGGACGGTACGGAGCAGCTGCTGCGCCGTCAGCGGGGACCGGTCCCCGGACACCCGTCGTGGGCCGGGGCAGAACTGGCACAGTGGTGCCATGCCCTCCTGTCGGGTGCTCTTCACCACCACCTCCGGCACGGGACACCTGATGCCGCTGGTCCCGGTGATCGAGGCGGCACGAGGTGTCGGCCACACCGTCGCGATCGCAGCGCCCGAGGAGATCTCGACCACGGTGAGCACTCTGGGCCTCGATTGCCTGCCCTTCGGCGGCATGACGCTCGACGACCCCGAACGTGCCGCGGTCTTCGAGCGCATGGGCGAGACCCCCGAGTCAGAGATCGAGGCGCTCATCGGGCGCGAGATCTTCGGGCGGATCAACACCACCGCGGCGCTCCCGAGGCTGCTCGACTCGGTGCGCTCCTGGCGACCCGACATCGTCGTGAGCGACGTGGGCGAGATCGCCGGCAGCATCGCGAGCGACGTGATGGACGTGCCGTGGATGCGGATCACGCCGACCATGACCAGCCTGCACGGCTTCGACCACCACATGGCCTCGGGAGTGAGCGAGCTGCGCCGTGGGCACGGGCTCGTCGACGACGTCCGGGGCGACCGCCTGATCGGCGCGCCGCTCGTCGGCTACTTCCCGGCGCCGTTCGAGGGTGACGATGCGCTGCCCGACACGTTGCGCATCGCTGATCCTCGGCTCGGTCGGCGAGCGGCGACGCCCGAGGACCTGGTCTACGTCACGTTCGGCACGGAGTCGTCCGGCATGCCGTTCTTCGCCGATCTGGTGCGCGCCTCGATGGAGGCGGTGGCAGCGGTCGGACTCCACGCGGTCGTCGCCACCGGGCGCGGGGTCGACGTCGAGCAGTTCGGATCGCCGCCGCACGGTGTCGAGATCGTCGACTGGGTCGACCAGGGCGAGGTCGTCGCCCGGGCCCGAGCGGTGCTCTGTCACTCGGGAGCCGGTACCACGCTCGCCGCGCTCGCGGCGGGCGTCCCGTTGGTCGCGGTGCCGCTCTTCGCGGACCAGCCGCACGTCGCGGCACGTGTCGACGCGACCGGCTGCGGTGTCGTGGTCGGTCTCGGCCCCGACATGGTCGACGCCTTGAGCGCAGCGCTGTCGTCGGTCGTCGAGAATCCACCCGAGGGCTCCGCGGTGATGCGGACCGAGGTCGGCGCACTCGCCGGGGCGAGCGCTGCGGTCGGTCTGATCGAACGCGTCGCCGCTGGCTCCGCGAGCTGACCGCTCGCCCCGAGCCGCAGCTCCGGACCCCGAGCCGGGCGCGTCAGGGGGCGTCAGGCGCGTCCGAAGTCGTCCTCGAGGCGCACGATGTCGTCCTCGCCGAAGTAGGTGCCGTGCTGCACCTCGATGAACACCAGCGTCTCGGCGTCATCGGTGTTCTCGACCCGATGCGGCATCTGCAGCTCGATGTCGACGGCGGTGCCCGCCTCGACCGGAACGTCACGGCCGTCGAGCACGACGTTGCCCCGCCCGCTGATGAAGAACCAGTGCTCGGCCCGCTTCGCGTGCTGCTGGTAGCTCAGTCGTGAACCGGGCAGCACCTCGATGCGCTTCACCTTGTGGTCCGCCTCGTCCGACAGCACGGTGTACGTCCCCCACGGACGCGATGACGTTTCCATCCGACCATTCTGTCCGATGGGACCTCCCGCGGCAGAAACGCCGACGACGGAAGGGCGCTGCGGTCGGCGGCGATCAGCGGGCTCGGATCAGCGGTCGGTGGGATCATCGGTGCGCGTCGGTAGCGTGTGACGGTGTCGGCCCCGGTCCTCGACGAGACGATTCCTGCGGTGGAGTCCGGCGACCGGGACAGGTCGCGGCGGGCCGCGAGGCCGACCGAGTACGCGGTCTTCACCGCGGCGCTCACCGCCGTGGTCGCGGTGCTCACCCGACCCTGGGTCGGCGGTTGGGCCACCCCACTGGTCTACGACGGCGACACGCTGTCGGATCTGGCGATGTTCGACGCGGTCGGCTGGACCGGATCCGCCCGCGGTGTCGCCGAGCTCGGCGCACCCCACGGTGCGTCGTGGATCGACTTCCCGCTCGGACCCGATCGGATGCACCTGATCGGGTTGCGGCTGCTCGGGCTGGTCACCGACGACGCGATGCTCCAGTTGAACCTCTACCTGCTCGCCGGATTCCTGCTGGTCGGTCTGGCGTCGTTCGCCGTCACCCGGGCGCTGGGCCTGACGCCGCTGGTCGCGGGGACCGTGAGCATCCTGTTCGCGATCGCCCCGTACCACTTCGACCGGATCGCGTCGGGCCACATGATGCTCGCCGCCTACTACGCGGTCCCCCTGGGCGTGCTGCTGGCGCTGTGGGCGAGCACCGGGGCGATCTCGCGGGCCAGCCCGACGGGCCGCCGCGTCGCCGTGGTCGTCTGCGTGGTGCTCGTCGGCTCCGCCAGCGCCTACTACGCCATGTTCTCGATGCTGGCGATCCTGGCCCTCGGTGCGGTCGTCGCCGTTCGGAGAGCGTCGTGGCGTGCGGTGCTCATGCCCGTGGCGCTGACGGTCGCGATCGGCGCCGTGGTGGGGCTCAACACCGTCGGCACCCTGCTCGATGCTCGCGCCGCCGGCGCCAACCACGAGGCCTCGTTGCGGGCGCCGAGCGACAGCGACACCTACGCGCTCCGACCCGCGCAGCTCCTGGCGGGCGACGACCACCTGGTGGGTCCGGTCGCCGAGATCGGGACCCGTCTGGGTCAGGTCGCGTCGCCGGGTGAGGGCACCGCACCCGTCGGCGTGGTCGCGCTCGTCGGACTCGTCGGTGCGCTGTTCCTCACCCTCCGCTCGACCGGTCGGCCGGTCGCGCCCGAGCGCGCCGCAGAGCAGTCGCTGCTGTCGCGGGTCACGGCGCTCGCCGGCGTGCTGACCGTGGCCGCGAGCATCGGGTCGGTGGGCCTCCTGCTGGCGTCGGTCGGGTTCGGCCAGATCCGCGTGTGGAGCCGGATGTCGATCGTGCTCACCTTCCTCGGCCTCGTGGCAGCGGGGGTGATGCTCGACCGCCTGATGCGCACCCGGTGGCCCCGGCGCGACACCATGGCGCCGTTGCTGGTCTGCCTCGTCGTCGTCGCCGTGGCGGTCCTCGACCTGGGCGCTGCGATGCCCGACCGCGCCGAGGCCGCGCAGGCCCGCTCCGTCGACGTCGAGGCCGTCGCGGCGCTCGAGGACCTGCTGGAGTCCGGCGACTCGGTCGCCCAGGTGCCGTACCTGCCGTTCCCCGCGGGCGTCGTGGGCAGCGGCATCCCCCTGTACGCCCATCTCGGACCGTGGGCGGCGGGTGGGGGAGCGCTCTCGTGGAGTGCGGGTGGGGCGCAGGGCCGCGGCGGTGACTGGCAGCAGAGCTGGACCATGCAGCCACCCGAGGTGATGGCGTCCGGCCTGGCGGCCGCCGGCTTCGACGCGCTCTACGTGGATCGACGCGACGACGGGTCCACGCTCCGGGGCACGTGGACCCGTACCGAGGACATCGTCGAGGCGCTCGGGCCGCCCGACGGCGAGACCTCCGACGGCTCACGGCAGTGGTACGACCTGCGCCCGCTCCGCGCCCGCCTGGAGCGCGAGTGGGGCAGCGACCGGGTCGCGATGCTCGGTGCAGGGGTCGTGCGGCCCGTCGGTGTCACCTACGACGGGGCGGTCGACCGACTGGCCGCGGGAGACCGGGTGCGGTGGCTGCGAGACGACGCCGCGATCGTGCTGCGCTCCGAGGACGGCGACCGGGGTGAGCTCCGGGTGCGGTTCACCGTGTCGGGTGCCGAGGGGACGACGGTTCGCATCGGCCACGGCGGCGGAACGCGCCGGATCGTGCTCGGGGAGGATCCCACCGAGGTCGACATGACCGTGGCGCCCGACGGCCGGGACACCCGCATCACGATCTCGAGCGACGGCGACGCGCTCGACGGGGTGCCGCCGCAGTTCGGCGAGGTGCACCTGGAGCTCGCCGATCTCGAGGTCGTCGACGCCGAGGTCGACCGGTGGGTGCGGGAACAAAGCGGGCTGTCGGATAGTTGACCACTTCGGTAGGGTTTGTCAGAACCGACCGTCGAACCGCCAGACGCAGCCCCCACGAGGCACCACGAATGAGCAACTTCAGAGAACTCCTGAACTCCACGAAGACCGGGATCCGCGAGGTCGACACCGCGACCGCCGAGGAGCAGTACGCCGCAGGATCGATCCTGCTCGACGTGCGAGAGGCCGACGAGTTCGAACAGGGCGCCGTGCCCGGATCGGTCTTCATCCCCCGTGGTCACCTCGAGAGCCAGGTCGAGAGCCGTCTGAGCGACAAGTCGGCGCCGATCGTCGTCATGTGCGCCGGTGGTGTGCGATCCGCGTTCGCCGCCAAGACGCTGGGTGAGCTCGGCTACACCGACGTCGCGTCGATGGTCGGCGGCTTCAACAAGTGGAAGGACGAGGGCCGCGACTGGAAGCGCCCGAACGTCCTGACCCCCGAACAGCGGAACCGCTACAGCCGCCACCTGCTCCTGCCCGAGGTGGGCGAAGAGGGTCAGCAGAAGCTGCTCGGCGCGAAGGTGCTGCTGCTCGGCGCCGGCGGTCTCGGTTCGCCGGCCGCCCTGTACCTCGCCGCCGCCGGCGTGGGCACGATCGGCATCGTCGACATGGACGTCGTCGACGAGTCCAACCTGCAGCGCCAGATCCTCCACAACATGGACCGCATCGGCGACCGCAAGGTCGACTCGGCCAAGAAGACGCTCACCGCCCTCAACCCCGACGTCAACGTCGTCACCTACGACGTGCGCCTCGACGCCAGCAACGTGATGGACATCCTCGCCGGCTACGACGCCGTGGTCGACGGCACCGACAACTTCCCGACCCGCTTCCTCGTGAACGACGCCTCGGTGAAGCTCGGCATCCCGGTGGTGCACGGCTCGATCTTCCGCTTCGAGGGCCAGGTCACGGTCTTCGACCCGAAGCACGGCCCGACCTACCGCGACATGCTCCCCGAGCCGCCGCCGCCGGAGATGGCGCCCAGCTGCTCCGAGGCGGGTGTGCTCGGCGTGCTGCCCGGCATCGT
>JALYWI010000023.1 GCA_030852785.1 Actinomycetota bacterium | reverse complement strand
CGGAGCTGCCCGAGGGGAGCAGCACGCGGAACGGAAGTGATCGGTCCCCGGCACCGCCGGCGCCGAACTGCCCGGCGCCGTCCGAGCCCTGCGCCCACCACAGCGTCGGCACGACGGCGACGTCGCTGTGTGTGGCGGCCGTGTCCGCGAGGGCCGCCCCGGAGGTCGGCACGTGCGCCGCGGCGGTGCCGGCGAGCAGCAGCGCCACCGCCGCCGCTGCTGCCCGCCACGCTCCGCTTCCCCTCCGCACGGGTCGTTCCGCAGCCGCCGTCATGGCAGCACCTGGTAGGGCACGTCGTCGATCCAGAGCACCGCACCGGTCCGGCGTGCGCGACCGCGTCCGGCGGTCCACACCGCCACGCCGACGAGGGCGCCGAGCACGAACGTGGCCGTCGGCGACCGCAGTGCGCGCAACGCTCCGCCCAGACCCGGCACCGTCCACACCACGCGGTCGACCGTCATCTCGACCGGCCGCGTCGCGTCCGGCGACGCGTTCGCGTCGCCCTGCAGGGTGAGCTCCGTCAGCCCGGCACCGCGGGCGACCGGTTCGAGATCGACGACACGGTGCGTCACTCTGGCGCCGTCGTCGCGGACCACGCTGACCACGTCACCGACGACCAGTCGCTGCGCAGGAGTCTCCACCGACACGGCGAGCGAGTCGAGCGGCAGCGACGGCTCCATCGACGAGCCCGCGACGATCAACGGCCGGACGCCCACGACGTGCGACGCGGCGAGCACTCCGAGGCACACCACGCCGAACGCTGCGGCGAGGTCGAGGGCCCACCGACGTCGGCGAGGTGAGCCGACGGCCGGCTCAGACATCGGACTGCTCGGCGAGCAGGTCGAACGTGACCGAGGCCGTGCCGCCGCCGGTCCCGACGACGCTCGACGGCAACGACACCGCGATGCACAGATCGGTCGCGTCGCCACCGGCCAGTGCGACGTCCGAGAACGCCGCGGCACCGAGTGCGACGTCACTCGCATACGGCGTGGTCGCCGCGGCGACCACGCCGGCGTCGCAGGCGGTGCCGGTGGTGGGCACGACCGTCATGAGCAGGGCATCGGGTGTGTCGGGTCCGAGCGGATCGCGGGTCGAGGTCGTCGACATCGACAGGTCCGCGTCGACGTCGCCGACGTTGGCCACCTCGAGGGGCGCGTAGACGACATCACCCGGTGCGATCCGGTCGGCGCCGACGAACTCCAGCTCGTAGGGGACCGGGTTGCCCTGCTCGCCGTCGACGGTGATGTCGAGCGTGCCGGCGGTGAAGCCGGCGGTGACCTCTGCCGAGTCCGAGAACGCCGCCGAGGTCAGCACCGCGCCCAGACCCACCACGCCGCCCACGGCGCAGAGCATCCGGACCCGGTCCTGCCACCGCATCGACCGTGTCCCGGTCGGGACGGACCGGGCGCTGCCATGTCGACGGGGTCGTCGGTTCCGTGCGTCGTCGTGTGTCATCTCGAACTCCCTCTCCCGGGTTCATTGCGACACGAGACATGTCGATCAGAACGAGAGGTCGCTTGAGCGCGTCGGTCCGTTCGAACCAAACGGCTGGTTCGAACGGCCCCGGCGGGACCCGCGACAGGTCCAGCGGATGGACCGGTGGGACCGCGAGATCAGACGGCCCGGCCCGGGCAGTCAGCGTGTCCGGTCAGGCTGGTCGACCGGGTCACGGCCCGGTCGGGCGGTCAGAGGGTGGGCGGCAGGATCGCTTCGACCAGGTTCGGGCCCGGTGTCGCGAGCGCACGCTCGAGCTGCTCGGTGAACTCCTCGGCGGTGGTCGCCCGCGTCGCGCTCACGCCCAGGCCCTGAGCGATCGACACGAAGTCGAGCGTCGGGTTCGTCAGATCGAGCATCTCGAGCGCCTTGGGGCCGGGATCGGCGCCGACCCGGGTCAGCTCCAGGTTGAGGATCGCGTACGACTGGTTGTTGAGGATGATCGTGGTGACGTCGAGCCCCTCGCGGACCTGCGTCCAGAGCGACTGGATCGTGTACATCGCGCTGCCGTCGGCCTGCAGGTTCACGACCCGGCGACCCGGACTCGCGATCGCCGCGCCGGTCGAGACCGGCATGCCGTAGCCGATGGCGCCGCCCGGCAGGCAGAGCCAGTCGTGACGGGGCGCTCCGGCGGTGAAGCCCGACACGAAGAGACCGGCGGTGTTGCCCTCGTCGACGACGACGGCGCCCTCGGGCAGCAGCGCACCGAGGGCCGTGGCGAACGACTCGGCGTTGAGCGCCCCCGTCGGCAGGTCGGTCCGGAACGGAGCGGCGAGCTCGGCGCCGTCGGCCGGCGCGCCGAGTGCGTCGGCGACCTGCTGCAACGCGGTGGTGGAGTCCTCACCGGGCACCGACAGGACGTGCACGGTGCAGCCCTCGGGCACCAGATCCGATGCCTTGTCGGGGTAGGCGAAGAACGACACCGGCGAGGCGGCCTCGACCAGGATCAGGTGGTCGAGTCCGGCGAGCTGCGCCTGGGCGAACTCCGCGAGGTAGCCGAGGCGTTCGACCGCGGGCAGGCCTGCGCCGCGCTCGAGGCGGGCGGGGAAGGTCTCGCAGATCAGCTTGGCGCCCGAGGTCGTGGCGACCCTGGACGCGGCGACCAGACCGGCCTCTCGGGTGACCGAGCCGCCGATGAGCAGCCCGACCGTCGCATCGCTGCCGAGCAGTTCGACGACCGACGAGATCGCGTCGGCCGACACCTCGGCGCGGCTCGCGACGGGGCGGGGAGCGACCGGTCCCGGGGCCTCGAGCCAGCAGACGTCGGCCGGCAGGATGAGGGTCGCGACCTCTCCGGGCGGGCCCATCGCGGCGGCGACGGCGTCGGCCGCGTCATCCGCGACCTGCGACGGGTCCGTCGAGGAGCGGATCCACGTCGAGACACCCTTTGCGATGCTGTGGATGTCGCTCTGGAGCGGCGCGTCGTACTTCGCGTGGTACGTCGCGTGGTCGCCGATGATGTTGACCACCGGGGTGCGCCCGCGCCGTGCGTTGTGCAGGTTGGCGAGCCCGTTGCCGAGGCCGGGGCCCAGGTGCAGCAGCACCGCCGCGGGCTTCTCGGCCATGCGGGCGTACCCGTCCGCCGCGCCGGTGGCGACGCCCTCGAACAGGGCGAGCACCGAGTGCATCTCGGGCACGTCGTCGAGCGCGGCGACGAAGTGCATCTCGGAGGTGCCGGGGTTCATGAAGCAGGTGTCGACACCGGCGTCGACGAGGGTCCTGATGAGTGCGTGTGCACCGTTCATCGTGTTGATCTCCGTGGGAAGTGGCGCCGGGATCCCGGCATGGTCGGATGGGTGGGGGACCGGGCGCGAGCGCTCAGTCGAAGAGCACACCGGGGTTGAGGATGCCGTTCGGGTCGAACGCCGTCTTGATGCGACGCATCAGATCGATCTTGGCGGGGTCCTCGAGCTCGTTGAAGTAGTGCTTCTTGGCGTGGCCGATGCCGTGCTCGCCCGAGATCGCGCCGCCGAGCTCCATGCCCTTGGTGAAGAGCGCCCGGAGCAGCTTCGAGCGGCGCTCGTCGTCGGAGCAGAAGATGCCCATGTGCACGTTGCCGTCACCGGCGTGGCCGCAGCCGGCGATCCACGCCTCGTACTCGGTGGCGAGCGCCGGCACGGCGTCCATGAAGGCGGGGATCTGCGCGCGGGGCACGACGATGTCGATGATGTCGTCGGCACCGTTGGCCTTGGCCATCCAGAACGCCTTCTCGCGGGCGTCGATCAGCCCGGCGGCCGACGCTGCGGGCAGCACGTAGACGTCCATCGCACCGAGCTCGACCAGCAACTCGGAGAGGGCGACGGTGTCCTGTTCGAGGCGGTCCTCGGAGGTGTTCTCGAGCATGACGACCAGGTAGGCGAGTGCCGTGTCCTTGACGTCCTGGGGGATGCCCAGCTCCAGGCCGGTGAAGCTCTGGACCGCCGACATGGTGAGCAGATCGATGTACTCGAGGATCAGCGGGTCGAGACCGGAGTCGATGATGCGGGGCACCGCCGCGGTCACGCCGTCGAGCAGCGCGAACGGGGCGAGCACCGTCGCCTGGTGCGCGGCACGGGGGTAGAGCCGCAGCGTCGCCTCGGTCACCAGCGCGAGCGTGCCCTCGCTGCCGATCACCAGCTGGGTCAGGTCGTAGCCCGATGAGGCCTTGACGAACTTGCCGCCCGAGCGCATGACCTGCCCGCCGGGCAGCACCGCCTCGATGCCGAGCACCTGGTGACGGGTCACGCCGTACTTCACGGCGCGCATGCCACCGGCGTTGGTGGCGATGTTGCCGCCGAGGCTCGCCGAGTACTCACCCGGATACACCGGGTACACCAGGCCCTGTTCGCGGGTCAGCTCGTCGAGCTCGTTGAGGCGGACCCCGGGCTGCACGACCGCGGTGTGGTTGTCGCGGTCGATCTCGAGCACCGAGTTCATGCGCTCGAACGACACGACGATCGCGTCCTCGCCGGGTCGGGCCGCGCCGGACAGGCCGGTGCCGGCACCACGAGCGGTCACCGGCACACGCAACTCGTCCGCGATGCGCAGCACGGCTGCCACCTCGTCGGTGTGCTGCGGTCGGACCACGACCGCGGGTGTCACCGCCTCGACGGTCAGGCACTCGTCGTGTGCGTAGTCGTCGCCGCTCTCCGCGCCGGGCTGGACCCGGTCCGCACCCAGCTCGCCGGACAGCCGGTCGATCAGATCAGCCATGTTCGTCTCCGTGTCGGGGACACGTAGGCCCGTCCCCCTCGTCGTCCGCCCCCCGGGCGCTTCCGCTGACCCCGAGTCTGTCAGACCCGGGCTCGTCGCCGAACCGCCGGGGCTCAGCCGAGCATGCGTCGGAGCATCACCACGACGGTGTCCGCGGCCTCGGCGCGGGGCAGCGAGCGGAAGACCCGCAGCTGGTCCCAGGTCTCGAACCCGGCGATGACGTCGAGTGCGTCGAGCGTGCGGCGCCGCTCGTCGGGCTCCAGCGACGTGAGCTCGTGGTCGAAGCACGCCTCGACCTGCGTGCGCAGGTCGGCGGACAGTTCGTCGATGCGGCTGCGCAGCACCGTCGAGGTGTGCGCCCGGGAGCCGATCGCGTGGCGCACCGGCGTGATGAACTCGAACAGCTCGGCGCGGCGCTCGACAAGGTCCGCGATGCGGTCGTCGAGGGAGCCGGTGGACTCCGGCGGGTCGAGCAGCGGCTGCACCCGTCGGGCCTGCTCGGCCGCGAGCTCGAGGTGCAGCGCGTCCAGGTCGTCGAAGTGCTGGAACACCGAGCGCACCGACACACCTGCGCCGTCGGCGATCTGAGCGGCGGTGGGCACCAGCACGCCGTCGTGCAGCAGCGCCAGCAGCGCGTCGACGATCGCGTTGCGTGTGCGTTCGCCCCGTCGCACGCGCCCGTCGGTCGTGCTCGCCGCGCCCGGACGGTCTGCCGTGACCGAAGCACCTGCCGCGACCGGCGAGGTGGTCATGCCGACGGTGTCGCGTCGATGAAGTCGATGACGACCCGGGCCAGCGCGGGCCCACGGTCCTCCTGCAGGAAGTGGCCGCCACCCTCGATCGCGGTGTGCGGCTGATCGGCAGCGCCCGGCACCTTGTGCTGGAACACCCGCTCGCCGCCCTTGGTGATCGGATCGCTGTCGGAGAACGCCGTCAGCACCGGCTTGGTCCACGACTCGAGCACGCTCCACGCCGCACGGTTCGCCTCGGCGGCCGGATCCTCGGGTGAGGTCGGCACCAGCAGCGGGAAACGCCGCGCGCCGGCGGTCGAGGTGTCGTCCGGGAACGGGGCGTTGTAGGCGGCGACGACCTCGTCGGAGAGGTCCGTGGTCGTGCCCATCTGAATGATCATCCCCGAGTCGAACACCTCGACGTCCTGGGAGAAGCGCTGCCAGTTCAGGAACGCCTCGGTCGGCGGGCGGTCACCGGTGGGCAGTCCGGTGTTGGCCACGACCAGGCGGGCGAAGCGCTCCGGCATGGCCGTCGCGAGGCGCAGACCGATCAGGCCGCCCCAGTCCTGGCACACGAGCGTGATGTCGGTCAGGTCGAGCTGCTCGAGCCAGTCGGTCATCCAGGCAACGTGTGCGGCGTAGGTGTAGTCGGACTGCTCGACGGGCTTGTCGGAGCGACCGAAGCCGACCAGGTCGGGGGCGACGACCCGATGCCCCTCGGCGGCGAGCACCGGGATCATGTGGCGGTACAGGTACGACCACGACGGCTCGCCGTGCATGCACAGCACCGGCGAGGCGTCCTCGGGACCCTCGTCGACGTGGTGGATGCGCAGCCGACCGCCGTCGCCGTCGTCGACCTCGGTGTAGTGGGGCGAGTAGGGCCAGTCCGGCAATCCCTCGAACCGGTCCTCGGGCGTGCGCAGCGTCTCCATGAACCTGCACACTAGCTGCAGGTTGTACGACGGGAGCCGGATCCCGGAGCGCTCAGATGCGCTCGAAGTTGCGGCGCAGCTCCCACTCGGTGACGACGTTGTTGAACGCCTTCCACTCCTCCTCGGCGGAGTGCAACAGGTGGAAGTGGACCTGCTCGCCGAGTGACTCCCGGGCGAACTCCGAACCACGGAACAGCTCGATCGCCTCGACGATGTTCCACGGGATGCGCTCGACGTCGGTGGCCGTGTAGGCGTTGCCGACGTACGGGTCGCCGCAGTCCAGTCCGCGGTCGATGCCGTCGAGCCCCGCGGCGATCAGCGCGGCGAACGCGATGTACGGGTTGCAGTCGGCTCCGGGGATGCGTGACTCGATGCGCATGCCGGCGCCGTGGCCGACCAGCCGCAGCCCGCAGGTGCGGTTGTCGGGCGACCACACGACCGCGGTCGGCGCCCACGAGTCGGGCTGGTAGCGCTTGTAGCTGTTCACGTACGGCGCGAAGGCCAGCGACAGCTCACGGGAGTGCGCCAGGATGCCGCCCATCCACGAGCGGAAGATCGGGCTCATGCCGAACTCGCCCTCGCCGGGGCACAGCGGCACGTCCTCCTCGAGGCTCCAGATCGACGAGTGGATGTGGCAGCTCGAGCCGGGCTGGTCGATGGTCGGCTTGGCCATGAAGGTGAGCGCCTTGCCCTGCAGGTGGGCGATCTCCTTGGCACCGTTCTTGTAGACGGTGTGGTTGTCCGCCATCGTCAGCGCGTCGGAGTAGCGCAGGTTCAGCTCGTGCTGACCGGGGGCCGCCTCGCCCTTCGAGAACTCCACCGGCAGGCCGGCGGCGACCATGCCGTTGCGGATCGCCCGGATGAGCGGCTCGTCCTTGGTGGTCTGGAAGATGTGGTAGTCGAGGTTGTACCAGGACGACGTGGCGGCGGGCAGGTCCCGGTACGAGCCGCGGGCCAGGTCGTCGAAGTGCTGGTCGTAGGCGAAGAACTCGAGCTCGGAGCCCATCTTCACCACGAGCCCGCGCTCGGCGGCACGCTCGAGCTGACGCTGGAGCACCTGGCGGGGCGACACGGCCACCGGTGCCTCGTTCGCGCTGTCGACCACGTCGCAGAGCACCATCGCGGTCTTCTCGAGCCACGGCGTGACCCGCAACGTGTCCAGATCGGGGCGGCCCCGGAAGTCGCCGTAGCCGCCGTCCCAGGTCGCGTAGTCGAAGCCCTCGATCACGTTCATGTCGACGTCGACGGTCAGCAGGTAGTTGCACGCCTCGATGCCCTCGCCGTCGATCCCACCGGGCCCGGCGACGTGGTCGAGGAAGAACCGGCCCGTGACCCGCTTGCCCATGAGCCGGCCCTGCAGGTCGACGAACGCGACCACGACGGTGTCGATCTCGTCGTCGTCGACGAGTCGGGCGAGTGCGGGCAGGTCGATCAGACCGGTCGTGGTCACTGGGGTCTCCCTCGTGTGGTTCCGGGCGACGCTATCCGGCCGCGACATACGGGTCGTCATCGACAAGGTGTGTCGATGAGGACCCCTATGTCCTGGTCCCGCGACGGGTCACTCGGGTGTCGTGTAGGCCGCGGTGATGCCGCCGTCGACGAGCAGCGACTGCCCGGTCATGAACGACGACTCGTCCGAGGCCAGGAACAGCGCGCCGTTGGCGATCTCGATCGCCTCGCCGAAGCGACCCATCGGGATGTGCACCAGGCGACGCTGACGCTTCTCCTCGTCCGAGAGGTACTTCGCGAGCAGGGGAGTGAGCACCGGTCCGGGGCACAGGGCGTTGGCACGGATGCCCTGGCGGGCGTAGATCACGGCGATCTCACGGGTCATCGACAGCACGGCGCCCTTCGAGGCGGTGTAGGCGATCTGCGGGGTCGCGGCACCCAGGTGGGCCACGAAGCTCGCGACGTTGATGATCGACGCGCTCGGGGCGGTGGCCGGGCCGCCGGCCGCGGCCACCGTGTCGCGCATGGCGGGGATGCCGTACTTGCAGCCCAGTGCCAGCCCGGTGACGTTGATCTTCAGCGTCGTGTCCCACACCTCGACCGAGGTGTTCTCGGGCCCGTCGTCGTCACCGAGCGAGACGCCTGCGTTGTTGTAGAGCACGTGCAGCCCGCCGAAGGTGTCGACCGCGTGGGCCACGGCGTCGCGCACCGAGTCCTCGTCGCCGACGTCGCAGCGCACGTAGCTCGCCTCGCCACCTGCGGCACGGATCGCCTCGACGGCCTCGGTGCCGTCGTTCAGGTCCGCGACGACGACCCTCGAGCCCTCGCGGGCGAAGAGCTCCGCGGCCACTCGGCCGAGTCCTGCGGATGCACCGGTGATGAGGCTCACCTTGCCGTCGAGACGAGACATGTTCCTGACCTGTTCCTGTGATGAGGGGTGGGGGCTGCGTGATGGGACCGACTGCGTGACGGGACTGACTGCGTGCCGACACGGGACCCGTCCGGTGGGCGAGCACGGGCACAGTAGCCACCGCCGGGTGTCCCTACACTGCCCGCCATGCCTCAACTCCCCGACGCACGGCTGATCATCGGCGGCGAGCACCGTGCCGCCGCCGACGGCGCCACCTTCACGACCTACGACCCCTCGACCGGCGAGGCCATCTGCGACGTGTCGCAGGCGGGTCTCGAGGACCTGGACCTGGCGCTGCGAGCGGCCCGCGGCGCGTTCGAGTCGGCGGTGTGGTCCTCGGTCAGCGCGACCGACCGCGGCCACGTCCTGCTGCGGGTGTCGAGCCTGATCCGCGAGCGTGCCGAGGAGTTCGCCCGCCTCGAGGTGCTCGACGCGGGCCACACCATCGACGACGCCCGCTGGGAGGCGAACACGATGGCCGACGTGTTCGAGTTCTACGCCGGCGCGGCGAACAAGCACCACGGTTCGGTGGTGCCCACCCAGGACACCGGGCTCGGCGTCGTCATGAAGGTGCCCGTCGGTGTCTGCGGTCTGATCGTGCCGTGGAACTTCCCGATGCTGATCGCCACCTGGAAGCTCGCCCCGGCGCTCGCTGCGGGCAACCCCGTGGTGCTCAAGCCTGCGTCGCTCACGCCGCTCTCGGCGTTGCTGCTCGGCTCGGTCCTGGTCGAGGCCGGCGTGCCGCCCGAGGTCGTCTCGGTCATCCCCGGTCCGGGTTCGACCACCGGCGACGCACTCGTCGGCGATCCGCGGGTCGACAAGATCTCGTTCACCGGTGACTCCTCGACGGGCGCCGGCATCCTGCGTCGTGTGGCGGACAACATGACCCGCGTGTCGCTCGAGCTCGGCGGCAAGTCCGCGGCGATCGTGTTCGCCGACGCGGACGTCGACCAGGCGATCGAGGCGATCCCGTACTCGGTGTTCGCGAACGCCGGCCAGGACTGCTGTGCGCGCAGCCGCTTGCTCGTGGAGCGCTCGGTCTACGACCGGGTCGTCGCCGGGGTCGCCGAGCGGACACGCCAGCTGCGGGTCGGGGACCCCTCCGACGAGACGACCGAGATCGGCCCGATGATCTCCGAGGGCCAGCGCTCCACCAGCCTCGAGTACCTCGAGATCGGTCGTGGTGAGGGCGCCGAGGTGGTCTGTGGCGGCGAGGCAAGCGGTCCCGGTTGGTTCCTGTCGCCGGCGGTCGTGGCCGATGTCGACAACACGATGCGCATCGCCCGCGAGGAGATCTTCGGTCCGGTGCTGTCGGTCATCCCCTTCGACGACGAGGCCGAGGCGATCCGCATCGCGAACGACAGCGACTACGGGCTGTCGGGCACGCTGTGGACCCGCGACCTGGGACGCGCCATGCGTGTCAGCGCCGCGGTCCGCACCGGTGTGATGTCGGTCAACACGAACCGCAGCGTGCGCTACGAGCTGCCCTTCGGCGGCTTCAAGAAGTCCGGTGTCGGACGGGAGCTCGGCGTCGGGGCGCTGGATCACTACACCGAGTCCAAGACGGTCTTCTACAGCGCCGAGTGAGCACGTGACGGTGCCCGACGGACCCGCAAGCGGCGAGCCGGTGCCCTGGCGGGCGGCCCACGAGCGCGCCCTCGCGGCGGGGGAGCCGACCTACCTCGATCCCGAGACCGGCTGGTCGGTGTTCACCGAGACCTACCACCTGGCACGCGGCTCGTGCTGCGACACGGGCTGCCGCCACTGCCCCTATCGGGATCGCTGACCCCGGGGTCCTGACCCCGGGATCGCTGACCCCGGGAGACGTTGGCGCCTCAGCGCCGGGTCCACGCTCCCGGGTCCGACAACAGCTCGGCGACGACGGGCGGCAGCTCGTCGTTCGCCACGCTCGCCAGAGTCACCTCTTCGAGCACGACGCGCAGCGTGGCACGGGTGGCCAACCAGACCTTCTCGAGCGGCTTCGCCGGACCCGTGTAGGACAGGTCCTCGGGCGCCTCGCCGCGCACGTCGGCCATCGGGCCCTCGACCGCCCGGATGACGTCCGCGATCGAGATCTCCTCGGGTGGGCGGGCGAGCCAGTACCCGCCCTCGGACCCCCGCTGGCTGCCGACCAGGCTGGAGCGTCGGAGCTCCGAGAGGATGTTCTCGAGGTACTTGGTCGGGATGTCCTGCGCGGTGCCCAGCAGCTCGCCCTTGGTCGCACCCGAGGCCCGCGACGGCGAGCGGACGGCCAGCTCGACGCAGGCCCTCACGGCGTAGTCGACCTTCGAGGAGATTCGCATGGGAGGAGTCTGACACTCCCCGGCGCTACGGTCGGACGATGCCCGACGCCCTGCCACTGCGACCGTCGCTCGCGCCGGGCCACCAGGGTCCCTACGTCAGCCACCAGGTCCACGCGGGTGTCTTCACCGCTCGCCAGTGCGAGCGCATCATCGCCCTCGGCGACTCGCTCGAGATCGCACCGGCCGACCTCGAGGGTGCAGAGGTCGACCCCGTCGACGAGGCGATCCGCGACTCGACGGTGTCGTGGATCCCACCGGGGCCCGACACCGACTGGATCTTCTCGAAGCTCGCCACGGTCGCGACCCGAGCGAATCGCGCCTACGGCTTCGCACTGTCGGGCTTCGACGAGGACCTGCAGTTCACCCGCTACGAACGACCCGGCGCGTTCTACACCTGGCACCAGGACGGCCTCGACGCCGGCGTGCACCACCGCAAGCTCGCCCTCGTGGTGCAGCTCACCGACCCCGACCGTTACGAGGGCGCCGACCTGGAGCTCTTCGACGTCGTCGAGGACAGCTCACCGGAGCAGCTCGACGACTTCCGCGAGCGGGTCCGTCGTCGGGGCACCGTCGTGGTGTTCCCGACCTTCGAGTACCACCGGGTCACCCCGCTGCGCGCCGGCGCCCGTCAGTCGTTGGTGGCCTGGGTGAGCGGATCGCCGTTCCGCTGACCCGCCCCCTGGATCGCCGCGGCGCCGCCCTCCTCGAGTGGCGGACCGAGCGTCGGGCGCGGCCCCGTAACCTGCGTCGCGGCGATGACCGCCGCGGCGACGACCGCCACCGCGGCGATGGTCGTCCAGTGGGGGCGTCGCATGCGAGACGATCCCCGCCGGTTGCCGCGGTGCGGTTCGGTGCCGGTGAGCGCGGGTTCGCCCAGCTCGCGGTAGTCGACACCCGGCGGCGGGGCGAGCACGGCGGCGGCCGAGAGCGCGGCTTGGGGCGTCGTGCCCAGCACCTCGGCGACGAAGTCGGCGGGATAGCCCGCCAGGTGCACCAGGGCGCCGGCCACCCGCTCGTCGGGTGTCACGTTGACCAGGCGCCGCCGCAGCGCCGCTCGCAGTCCGGCCGACGGGTCGTCGGCCATGGGCGCGGTCGCGACGGGGGACGGCAGTGCGAAGCCGGTCGGCTGTGCGACGGTCGGCGGTGCGGCGGACGGCTGCCCGACGGGCGGCGGTGCGACAGTCGGCTGCCCGACGGGCGGCTGTACGACGGAGGAGGAGACCGGGGAGGCGACGGGTGACGCGACGGCCTCGGTAACGGCCAGATCGGTGAGCGCGTACAACCAATGCCGGCCGCGGTCCTGCTGGCCCTGATCGGCTCGTTGCAGGCGCCGGACCGCTTCGTGTGCCGCCGCGTGCGCCGCCGGGGCGTCGCCGAGCAGCCGATAGGTGACGGCGTAGGCGTTCGCTTCGAATGGGGACTGGTCGGACAACGGTCGCTCGCGGAAGGGGCGCGGCGGGGACGATCCCGCCGGCGTCGGGCCACGCTAGACGGGTCAGCCGACCGTGGTGTGACACAGGTCGATCACCCCGGAACGGCCGCACAGGCGCAAGAATGGGCCCATGCCGTCGCAGGTCCCACCTGAGTCGGGTGGCAGCCCTGCGTCGGGCGGCGGGAGAGGTCGTCCCCCCGGCTCGTCGCGGTCGGCCGGACCCGGAAAGCAGTACTACGTCCCCTCTCCCGAGGGTCCGTCGCGCCCGAC
>JALYWI010000125.1 GCA_030852785.1 Actinomycetota bacterium | reverse complement strand
GCCGTGGCCGAGCCCTTCGGCGCCGACGGGGCCGGGGCTGGTGTACACCGTCGGCACGTGGGTCGAGCGCGGCGGCAGCGTGGCGGTCACGAGGGTCCGGGGACCGTGCAGCACGACGACGTCGGCCCAACGGCGTTCGACCTGCACGCCGGACTTCGCGGCCAGCGACCGGCGCGACGGCGCGATGACGGGCAACAGCGCCTCGTGGCCGGGGCGGTTGCCCGGTGCGAGCGCCAGGGTGCGGACCTCGATGCCCTGTTCGACCAGCCGCCGGTGCAACGCGAGCGCCGCGTCCGCGGCGGGGTCGGGATCGGTGTCCGCGACGAACTGCAGCACCCGGATCGATGCCGCGGGACGGTCGGGTTCGTGAGGGGTCGGCACCATGGCACGCAGGCGTCGGGCCGGCTCAGGCGGCCGGGGCGAACTGCGCCTGGACCTGTTCGAGGGCCTCGTCCTCGCTCACACCCAGCGCGAAGCTCAACTCCGAGACGAGCACGTCACGTGCCTTGGTGTACATCGACTTCTCACCGGCGGACAGGCCCTTGGCCTGGTCGCGCAACGCCAGGTTCCTGACCACCTCGGCCACCTGGTAGACGTCGCCGGACTTCAGCTTCTCCTGGTGGTTCTTGAAGCGACGACTCCAGTTCGACGGCTCGCGCACGTCCTTGCGCGCGAGCAGCTCGTAGAGGTCGCGCACCTCGTCGGCTCCGATCGGCGGTCGCATGCCGACCTCGTCGGCCTTGTCGACCGGCACCCGCAGCACCAGCTCGCCGTGCGCCATCTCGAGGACCAGGAACTCCTGGACCGCTCCGTCGAACTCCCGGGACTCCCGGTTCACGATCACCGCAGCACCGTGGTGCGGGTACACAACACGATCGCCGACGTCGAATGGCACGCCGGGACCGTATCAGAACGACTCCCCGCCACGGCCGTGACGACCGCGCCGCGGCGCCGACGTTCAGGGGTTGAAGAGCATGGGTTGACGGAAGCTCCACTGCGGGTCGCCGGGCCGTTCGGGGAACGCGCCGTTGGCGTCGGGCCAGGTCAATTGGATCGAGGCGGGCCACCGCTCACCCCACGCCGCCATGACCTCTCGGCCGAGCACGAACCAGTCCCCGCGGCTGCACCACAGCGGGTCGACGAGGTGCAACCGGAACTCCAGTCCGCCCTCGACCTCGACCCTCGAGCCGGGGATGAGCCGTTCGCCCTCGGCGACGCGTCGGGACAGCACCTCGATCACGGCACCGGCGAAGGGAGCCTCGAGACCGACGACGACCAGCTCCGGGTGGTCGTAGCTCCGGGTCAGACCGATCGAGTACGCCCAGTCACAACCCGTCTCGTCGGCCACGATGGCGGCGACGCTGTGGCCGCCGCCTTCGATGTCGGCCCTGCATGCTGCGAGGGGATCACAATTCTCCACGGGCACATCTTCCCGTCACGTCGTACGCACCACAATGGGTCGTGCGGTTCAACCGGCACGGTCCGTGTGGGCCCTGCGACTCAGCGGGTGCGCCCGGGTGACCTCGCCCCTCAGGAGCAACCGCTGGTGGTGCCGCACTCGCCGCAGACGTAGCACGACCCCGCGCGGGTCATCTGGATACCGCACTGCATGCACAGCGGCGCATCGGTGGCGACTCCCCTGCCGTGGGTGTCGGAGTCGGCGACGGCGGGCGGCGCGGCGGCCGGCGCGGGCGTCGATGCGGGCACCGGCAGTGAGCCGGTGAGATCGATGCTGGTCGCGTTGGGCGTCACGTGCTCCTCGACGCCGGGAAGCGTCTGCTGGAGTCGCTCCGAGGTGCCGAGGATGCCCAGGTCGAGGCGCTCCTCGTACGGCAGGTACTCGAGCGCCAGCCGACGGAAGAGATAGTCGATCAGGCTGTTCGCCAGACGCACCTCGGGGTCGTCGGTCATGCCCGCCGGCTCGAAGCGCATGCCCACGAAGGCGTGCACGAACGCCCGGAGCGGCACGCCGTACTGCAGTCCGTGGCTGACGGAGATGGCGAAGGCGTCCATGATGCCGGCGAGGGTCGAACCCTGCTTCGAGACCCGGATGAACAGCTCACCGGGTCGGCCGTCGTCGTACTCGCCGATGGTGACGAAGCCCTTGCAGTCCGCCACGCGGAACTCGATGGTCCGAGAGCTGCGCGACCTCGGCAGACGCTCACGGGTGGGACGTGCCGCGGTCTCGACCAGTTCGGCGACGACCTGGCCGGCGGGATCGCCGGCCTTGGCCGATCCGTTGCCGGTGCTCAGCGGCTGGGCGACCTTGCAGTTGTCGCGGTAGAGCGCCACGCACTTGATGCCCATCTGCCACGACTCGATGAGCAGCTGCTCGATCTCGTCGACGGTGGTCGACTCGGGCACGTTGACGGTCTTCGACATGGCGCCGGAGAAGAACGGCTGGATGGCCGCCATCATGCGCAGGTGCCCCTGGTACGAGATGACGTTGTCACCCATGGCGCAGGCGAACACCGACAGGTGCGCGGGGTCGAGGTGCGGGGCACCCAGGGCCGAGTGGTGCTCGGCGATGTGGGCGACGATCTCGTCGATCTGGGTGGTGTCGTAGCCGAGGCGACGCAACGCACGCGGCACCGTCTGGTTGACGATGTCGAGCGCACCGCCGCCGACGAGCTTCTTGAACTTCACCAGGGCGAGCTCGGGCTCGATGCCGGTGGTGTCGGCGTCCATCATGAACGAGATGGTGCCGGTCGGCGCAGCGACGGTCAGCTCGGCGTTGCGGGCCCCGACGGCACGCACGCCGTCGAGCGCGGTGCGCCACACGTCGTTCAGGCGTGCGTTGAGCGCAGGTTGCCCCTCGACCGACGGCAACGCCCGGGCGGCATCGAGGTGCATCTCGTAGACGTGGTTCCAACCCTGTGCGTCGTCGCGGTACAGCGGCGCCGGTCCGAGCAGGGCGGCGAGCTCGGTGGAGCGCACCGCGGCCGCTCCGGTGAGCAACCCGGTGACCGCTGCGGCCCAGGCGCGACCGGCGTCGGAGTCGTAGGCGAAGCCGAGCGCCATCAGGCAGGCCCCGAGGTTCGTGTAACCCAGCCCGATGTCGCGGCTGGCGGCGGTCATCTCGGCGATCGCCGGGGTCGGGTAGTCGGACGCGCCGACGAGGATGTCCTGGGCGGTCGCGGTGATGCGCACGGCGTGCTCGAAGGAGTCGACGTCGAAGTGGCCGTCCTCGTCGAGGAAGCGCAGCAGGTTGAGCGACGCCAGGTTGCAGGCGCTGTTCGCCAGGCGGAGGTGCTCGGAGCAGGGGTTGCTCGCCATGATCCGCCCGGCGTTCGGGGTGGTGTTCCAGCGGTTGATCGTGGTGTCGAACTGCACGCCCGGATCGGCGCACTCCCACGAGGCCTCGGCGATCGCCCGGAGGAGCTCCGCAGCGGGCACCCGCTCGACGACCTCGCCGGTGCTGCGAGCGATGAGCTCCCAGTCGCCGCCGTCGAGGACCGTCTGCATGAAGTCGTCGCTCAGGCGCACCGAGTTGTTGGCGTTCTGGTACTGCAGCGACACCGCGTCGGCGCCGTCGAGGTCCATGTCGAAGCCGGCGTCACGCAGGACACGCGCCTTGCGCTCCTCCTTCGCCTTGCACCAGATGAACTCCTCGACGTCGGGGTGGTCGACGTCGAGGATGACCATCTTCGCCGCCCGGCGGGTGGTGCCACCGCTCTTGATGGTGCCGGCCGATGCATCCGCGCCGCGCATGAAGCTGACGGGGCCCGACGGCACACCGCCGCCGCTGAGCCGCTCCTTCGACGACCGGATCTTGGAGAGGTTGGCACCTGCACCGGATCCGCCCTTGAAGATGACGCCTTCTTCGGCGTACCAGTTCAGGATCGACGCCAGATCGTCCTCGACGTCGAGGATGAAGCACGCGGACGCCTGTTGCGCCACCCCGGGCACGCCGATGTTGAACCAGACCGGCGAGTTGAACGAGAGGCGCTGGTGCACCAGCAGGTGGCGCAGCTCGTCGGCGAACGCTGCCGCCTCGTCGCCGTCGGCGAAGTACCCGTCGCGCTGTCCCCAGTCGGTGATGGCGCCGACGACGCGGTCGATGACCTGGCGCAGCGAGGTCTCACGGGGGGCGCCGTTCGGCTGCCGGAAGTACTTCTGGGCGACGATGTTGGACGCGGTGAGCGACCAGTCGGCGGGGAACTCGACGTCGAGTGCCTCGAAGACGACGGTGCCGGTGCGGTGGTCGGTCAGCCGGGCGTCGCGCCGCTGCCACTGGATCTGGTCGTAGGGCGACATGCCCTCGACGGTGAAACGGCGATCGAGCCGCGCACGGAGGTGGTCTGAGGTGATGGTCATGTCGATCCTTCCGCAGCCGAACCGGCAACGCGTGGAGGGGGCATCGGCGAGCGAGAAGGTGCGGGCACGGACGACCGGGCAAAGGCCAGTCGGATCAACTGACTCCTCCGAAGAGGGCCTGGGAGATCCGACCCCCAGGAGACGAACCGCCGTCGAGACGACGATTCGCCAGCCACCATTCCGGTCGCCCGCGCCGCGACCCGCGACTGCACACTAGGAACGACGCCCTGTGGGACAAAAGGGGACAACCATGTGAATTGCCCACCATTTTCCCACAGTCCTGGGGACAGTGGGCCTCGCGAACCGCCGCGGAGGGTGTGACGAGCCGCACAGGGCGTGGTCGGGGACGTCGAGGACCCTCGCGTTGGCCCCCTTTCGCCCCTCTTCGGGGTGTTCCGTTCTCCACAGGGCTCGAACATCCTGTGGACGACGGTCGGTATGGTGCTGCGGTGCGCCGCCTCCTGCCCACCCACCGTGACGACCTGGACCTGGATGCGGTGTTCGACCGCTCCGAACGCATCGGCCGCAGCGGTCGACCGTGGCTGATGGCGAACATGATCATGAGCGTCGACGGAGCCTTCGCCCTGGACGGCCGGTCCGGCGGGATGGGCTCGGCTGCGGACCACCAGATGTTCCATGCGCTGCGAGCGGCCTGCGACGCCATCTTCGTGGCCGCGGGCACCGCCCGACAGGAGGGTTACCGCCGACCCTCGACCACCGACGAGGACCTGGCGGCACGCCGCGCCGCCGCAGGCATGGGCGACGCCCCGGCGTTGTACCTGGCCAGCCGGGCGCTGGACCTGCCCGCCGACATGCCGCTGCGCAGCGGCGCGGGAGGGACGCCGACGGTGCTGTACCCGAGCGGTGCGGACACCGCTGGCGTCGACGCCGACGGCATCGCCCTGCGAGCGGTGCCGGTCGAACCCGGGGGCATCGGCATCGACCTGTCGGCAGCACTCGAGTCGATCGCCGCGGATGGCCACCGGGTGGTCTTGTGCGAAGGCGGACCGTCGTTGCTGGGAGCGCTGCAGCGCCATGCCCTGCTCGACGAGCTGTTCGTGTCGTACTCGCCGGTGATCGCCGGCGGGCCGCAGCTGGGCCTGATGGGTCGCGGCCCACTCGAGGCCACCCCGGTGCGGCTCACCAGCCTCTACGAGGCCGACGGGATGCTCCTGGCCGACTACCTGATCGAGCACCCGGCCGGCTGAACCACGTCGCTCGGCCGAGGTCGCCCGGACCGCCGCAACGTCAGGGGTCCGGCAGAGCCGGATCGGCGGAACCGAGCAGCTGGATCTCGCGCTCGAAGTCCTCCGGGTCCTCGAAGGACTTGTAGACGCTGGCGAAGCGCAGCGCAGCGACCGGATCGAGGCGACGGAGCTCGTCGAGCACCAACTCCCCGATCTGGGCCGCCTCGACCTCTCCCGCAGGCAGTCGCAGTTCGACGGCTGCCGCCAAGCCGGCGATCGACGTCTCGTCGACCGGACGGCCCTTGCAGGCGGAGCGGACGCCGACCTCGATCTTGCAGCGGTCGAACGGCGCCCGACGACCGTCGCGCTTGCGCACCACCGGCGCCGACTCCTCGAGCCGTTCGAACGTGGTGAAGCGTGCGGAGCACTCCTCGCACTGTCGTCGACGACGGATGGAGGATCCGTCCTCTGCCGCCCGAGAGTCGACCACACGGTCCTCGAGCGCTCCACACTCGGGGCATCGCATGGCGACGAAGTTACCCCCAGCACCGCCATGCCGCACCCCACGGCCGTCAGGACTGCGGAAGGACGAGCACCTGACCCGAGCGCAGCACTCCCTGCGGCGACACGGCCCCCGGGTTGAGCTCGACCAGCTGCTCGACGACGTCGCGGGGGTCTGCCTGCGGGTCGACCCGGCCGGCGATGCCCCAGAGCGTGTCGCCCGGGGCGACGCGGTACGACTCACCGGTGAGCGGAGCCGCCGAGGACGCCTCGACGGAGAAGGCGCTGACGGCTGCGGCGCCCACCTGGACCACGCAGAACACGATGACGACGAGCGCCAGCGCTGCGGCGACCCGCCGGCGGAGATAGGTGCGCTGCAGGCGCCGACCGGCGTGTGAGCGGCCGCCGTCGATGACCCGCAGCGGTGCGGGGCCACGCCCTGCCGAGCCGCTCTCCGACGGATCCGGGATGCCACCCACGGAATCTGCGATGCCCCGGCCGGTGTAGATGTCGATCACTGCTGCCATGTCGGCATTCTCCTGATGGGGTGTGACACTGAGCCCGTACCGAACGGACGTTCGAGACCAATCAACACGAACAGCTGTTCGATGTCAAGGACTCGATCGAACGGACGTTCCACCATCTGCGGGGTCCGCGGTGCTACGCTGCCAAACACCTGTTCGAACGTGCCGGGAGGCTCGAATGTCCGACAACCAGCTCACTCCGCGGCAGCAGGAGATCCTCGTCTTCATCGAGAAGACGGTCGGCGACCGGGGTTACCCGCCCTCGGTGCGAGAGATCGGCAACGCGGTCGGCCTCGCGTCACCGTCGACGGTGCACAGCCACCTCGACACGCTCCAGAAGCTCGGCTACCTGCGCCGCGACCCGACCAAGCCCCGTGCCATCGAGGTCACCGCCGACACCGCGAGCGGCACCACGGCCGAGCGCCGGCCGACCCGTCACGTGCCCCTCGTCGGCGACGTCGCCGCGGGCGTCGGCGTGCTCGCACAGGAGCAGGTCGAGGAGCTCGTCCCGCTGCCGGCGGACTTCACCGGCGACGGCGAGTTGTTCATGCTGCGGGTCCGTGGTGAGTCGATGATCGACGCCGGCATCCTCGACGGCGACTTCATCGTCGCTCGTGTGCAGGCCAAGGTCGCCGACGGCGATGTGGTCGTGGCGGGCATCCCCGGCGACGAGGCGACGGTCAAGACCTACTTCCGTCGCGACGGCCAGGTCGTGCTCGAGCCGTCCAACCCCACGATGGAGCCCATGCACTTCGCCCCGGCCGAGGTCGAGGTGTACGGCAAGGTCGTCACGGTGCTGCGCAAGCTCTGAGGCCCCGCCCGGCGGTCAGTTGGAGTGCAGCGCGGCGTTCAGGCCCTCGGACCAGGCACCGCTGCGGGGCAGGACCTCGACGGCGCCGGTCGACGAGTTGCGTCGGAACAGCAGGTCGTCGGAGCCGCTCAGCTCCTTCGCCTTGGCGGTCGTGCCGTCGGGCAGCGTGACGATCGTGCCTGCGGTGACGTAGAGCCCGGCCTCGACCACGCAGCGGTCGCCGAGCGAGATCCCGATGCCGGCGTTCGCCCCGATCAGGCAGCCGGCGCCCACGGAGATCACCTCTTTGCCACCACCCGAGAGGGTGCCCATGATCGACGCGCCGCCGCCGACGTCGGAGTCCGCGCCCACGACCACACCTGCCGAGATCCGGCCCTCGACCATGGCGTTGCCGAGCGTGCCGGCGTTGAAGTTCACGAAACCCTCGTGCATGACGGTGGTGCCATCCGCGAGGTGTGCGCCCAGGCGCACCCGATCGGCATCGGCGATGCGCACGCCGGTCGGCATGACGTAGTCGACCATGCGGGGGAACTTGTCGACGCCGTAGACCGACACCGCCGTGCCGGACGCCCGCAGCCGCACCCTTGCCGCCTCGAACGACGCCACGTCGCACGGACCGTGACTCGACCACACGACGTTCGCGAGCATGCCGAACTGACCCTCGAGGCTCAGTCCGTGGGGTGCCACGCACCGGTGCGAGAGCAGGTGGAGTCGCAGGTACACGTCGTGCGCGTCGACCGGGGCCTCGTCGAGATCGGCGAGGAACGTGACGATGGGCGCGGTGCGGACGGGCAGGACGGGGGCGGCGGGCTCGCCGGCGGCGAGGTCCGAGAGCACCCGCAGGTTCGGATGGTCGCCACCGTCGTCGAGCATGGGCGCGCACCGGGCCAGGATCTCCTCGAGATGCGCGGCGGTGAGCTCGTAGGTCGCCGCTCCCCCGTCGTGGCCCACCACGTCGGCGACGATCGCAGCCGACCCGAGGTTCTCGTCCAGGTTGACCACCGGGAACCACGAGTCCAGCACGGATCCGTCGGCGTCCGCGATGGTGGCGGTGCCGATGCCGAAGGCCCGCGGTTCGGTGTAGCCGTCCCGCCCGCGCAGCGTGGCGACCAGCTCCAGGAACTCGTCTCGGTCGGCGGGGCGAAGGGCGGGGCTCACGGTGTTCCTCCAGGGGGACGTCTCGACCCGAGGAGCGTAGAGCCTGGCCGCGAGGCTCAGGGACCCGTGCGCAGCAGGTCGTCGAGCGCCGCGTAGGTCCGAACGAGTGAGTCGCGCTCGACGCGTTCTTCGGCGGTGTGCGCCAGCGTCGACTGGCCGGGACCCAGGTTGACCGCCGGGATCCCACGTTCAGCGAAACGAGCCACGTCGGTCCAACCGAGCTTTCCCCGGATCCCGAGACCGTTGCGGTCCACGAGCGCCACGACGCACGGGTGTTCGAGCGCCGGGAAGGCGGCCGGTGCGACGTCGAGCAGCTCGAGGGTGTCGCCGTCCTCGAGCAGCGGCGTCAGCAGATCTCGCACGTGGGCCTCGGCCTCGTCCGACGATCGGTCCGGCGCGAACCGGTGCCCGATCTCGAGCTCGACGAGGTCGGGCACGACGTTGCCGGCCACGCCCCCGTCGACCTTCACGACCTGCAGCGACTCGTGGAACTCGCAGCCCAGCAGCACGGGTCGACGGGGTTCGTCCGCGTCGATCGCCGAGAGGATCGGTGCGAGCCGGTGGATGGCGTTGCGCCCCATCCACGCCCTGGCGAGATGGGCCCGGGCGCCCTGCAGCGTCAGCCGGAACCGCAGGCTGCCCTGGCAGCCGGCCTCGATCTCGCCGTCGGTGGGTTCGCCGAGCACGGCGACGTCGCCCTCGAGCAGGTCGGGGCGCTGATCGAACAGCTCCCCGAGCCCGCTGTGGACCGCTGCGACTTCCTCGCGGGCGTAGAACACGTAGGTGACGTCCACGGCCGGATCGGCGTGCTGCCGGGCGAGCTCGAGCATCACGGCCAGACCGGCCTTCATGTCGGCGGAGCCGAGGCCCCAGAGCACGTCGCCCTCGATGCGAGGCGTGGCGTTGCCGTTGGCCGGCACGGTGTCGGTGTGGCCGGCCAGCACGAGCCGGGACGAGCGGCCGAGCGTGGTGCGGGCGACGACGTTGTCGCCCAGCCGGTCGACGGTGAGCCACGGCGCCGTGCGCAGCTCGGCCTCGAGCCGGTCGGCGATGCGGCCCTCGTCGTGGCTCTCCGAGCGGATGGCCACGAGCTCGGCCGCCAAGGCCAAGAGGTCGGTCAGGTCGCGACCCCGTGCTCGCGGAGCACCTCGTTGAGCGCCGCCTTGTCGTGACGCTCGCCCTCGGCGAACCGCTTGATGATCAGGCAGCACGGCAGGCCGAACGTGCCGCCGGCGAACTCCTTCGTCCGTGTCGCGTTGATCACCAGGCACCACGGCGGCACGACCCCCCGCGACACCTCCTGGCCGGTCTCGGCGTCGATGACCGGGATCGAGGCGGTGAGGATGCAGCCGGCGCCGAGCACCACGCCGTCCCCCACGCGGGCGCCGTCGGCCACGATGCAGCGGCTGCCGATGAGGCAGTCGTCGCCCACCATCACGGGCACCGCGCCGGGCGGCTCCAGGACGCCGCCGATGCCGACCCCGCCCGAGAGGTGCACGTTGTCGCCGATCTGGGCGCACGAGCCGACGGTGGCCCAGGTGTCGACCATGGTGTTCTTGCCGACACGGGCGCCGATGTTGGTGTAGCTCGGCATGAGCACGACGCCACGGTCGAGGAAGGCGCCGAAGCGGGCCGAGGCACCCGGCACCACGCGCACGCCCGCCTCGGCGAAGTCGCTCTTGAGCGGGATCTTGTCGGCGTACTCGAA
>JALYWI010000116.1 GCA_030852785.1 Actinomycetota bacterium | reverse complement strand
GCGCTGGCCGACGACTCGGGCCTCGAGGTCGACGCGCTCGACGGTGCACCCGGCGTGCGATCTGCTCGGTTCGCGGGCGAGGACGCGACCGACGCCGACAACGTGTCGCTCCTCCTGGAGCGCCTGGCCGGTGTGCCCGACGACGAGCGCACCGCCCGGTTCCGCTGCGTGATCGTGCTGCAGCGCCCCGACGGCACCGAGCTCGTCGCCGACGGCTCCGTCGAGGGCCGCATCATCGACGCGCCCCGCGGCGAGTCCGGCTTCGGCTACGACCCGGTCTTCGTGCCCACCGAGGGCAACGGCCGCACGTTCGCCGAGATGTCGGCCGACGAGAAGCACGCGATCTCCCACCGCGGTCGAGCCCTGCGCTCCCTCGTCACCCAGCTCCGCTGACGCCCCGCCACCCGCCGACGTTCGTCGGGCGTACGCCACTCAAGCAGCGCCGTCCCGAAGCGAGGGCTGAGAGCGACACACCAGGTCACCGGTGGCCCTTGCTTCGGTGTCGGGGCTTTCAGGCCTTCTCGCGAGCGGCGCGATCGAGCGCGTCGCGAATCTGCTGCACCACCCAGTCGGGGCGGCTGCAGACCTGGCGCCACGTGAACTCCAGCACCTGCCAGCCTGCGACCGTCAGCGCGGTACGTCGCTCGTGGTCGTCTTCGAACGCTCGCCGTCCACCATGGACCGCGAAGCCGTCCGCTTCGATCGCGATGCGCAGCTCCGGGTACGCCATGTCCAGCCGGTAGCGGTGACCACCGGCCTCGACCCGGTGCTGCAGCGTCGGCCGGGGCAGGCCGGCGGCCTCGATCAACCGCAACAACATGGACTCGAGGTCGCTCTCGAGCAACATGACGTCCGCGTCGATCTCCGCCAGCACTGTGCGGATCGAGGCGCTGCCGGGCCGACCACGTCCTCCGAGCTGCAGGAACCGACGGACCAGCCGGTCGGGGTGGGTCAGCCGCTCCCGGAGTGCTCGGTCACAGCACTCGCGCACCGTCTCGAGGTCCACCACGGCGCCGAGGTCGCACAGCGTCCGCTCCACGGTGGTCACCGCGAAGCCCTTGCGCCGGGTCAGATCCCGGCGGGTGAGGACGATCGGGCGGTGCACGACCATGAGCTGCCCGTGCAGCGATCGGTGGCGGTCGTGCAGCGTTGCGACGTGTGGCATCTCCGGCGGCTCGTCGAGGAGCTCGTGCACCCAGGCGCCGCTCTCATGTGAGGCGGCACCGTCGACCGCCCAGATCGCGGCGAGCAGATCCTGCTCGGGACTGACCGGGACGCCGCCGAGCACGAACACGTTCGGAGCGACGGCCCGCAGCGCACCGCTGGCAAGACGATGGCGGATCTGCCGATCGCTCAGGCCGGCACGAAGGGCGTCCTCCCGGCGGATGAGGCCGTGGTGGGTGCTGCTGTGCTCGCGGAGCTGGGCATCGGCCGGCGTCGAATACACCGACGCAGTCCACCGCGTGTTCGGTGCAGGGTCATCGGGGAGCGGTCCCCGAGTGAGCGCTCCGAGCGCTCCTCGACGAACTCAGGGCCGAGAGTGACATCACGCGTCACCGAGGGCCCCGAGATCGCCGGCGAGCGAGCGAGCGAGTGGGACGCGGTCAGTCGGGCCAGAGGCCGAGGCGGCGCCACATCCAGCGGGCGGGGGCGGTGACCAGGTCGAGCTCGACGAAGAGTCGGCGGACCTTGGCGACGCCGTCGACGAGCAGCTGCCGGCCGGCGTCGTCACGGTCGACCTGACGCAGGATCTCGCGCGGGACGCCGGCGGCGACCAGGTCGTGGTTCGGTCGCAGCATGAGTCGGGCCATGATCCCGAGCGCCAACGGCGTGAAGAAGGCGACGCTGTGGCGCCGCGCACGGCTGAGCGCCGGCGTCTCGGCCTCGATCGCGGTGCGGGCATACGAGATGTGACGAGCTTCCTCGGCGATGTGGATCCGCATGACCCGTTCGACGAGCGGGTGCACGTCGGGCTCGGCGACGGTGCGCCGCTGGATCAGGTCGAGCGGCTCCTCGCCGCCGAGCACCATGGCGAAGAACACCACGGGGGAGTGGCGGGCGAGCACCGGCATCAACGACTCGGTGAAGCGCCGCAGCCACCACGGCATACCCCTCGGTGAGGCGCCCGCACGCACGACGAGCTCCTCGAACATGAGGGTGTGCTGCGCCTCTTCGATGACCTCGTGATGGATGTAGCGGAACTCCGGATCACCCGACGGCAGGTACAGCGCCCGGTGCAGCAGCCCCTGCTGGAGCAGGTTCTCGAACTGCCGGGCCGTCGTGACGCTGGTCGTGATCCGGGCGAGTCCGACCCTGGCCTGCTCCACCGGGTCGAGGGAGCGGTACCAGTCGGTCGATGCCAGCGGGTCGAGCGCCGGCAGTGCCAGGCGCGGATCGGTCGGGTCGAGCTGGTGGTCGTCGTCGTCCCACGGCACGTCGCGGTAGGCGTCGAACCCGCGGCCGCTCGACAGACGGCTCAGCCGCTGCAACGTCGTGGTGAACCGCTCCTGGACCTGCACGGCATCAGGCTAACGGCGCGACGGCACGCTCCGGTCGCGTCCGAGGCGGTCGACGGCTCACCAACCGCGCAGGTCGACCGGCCAGGTGTCGACCACGCGCTCGCCGCGCAGCACGTACATGCGCTCGTGGTACGCCACGGTCGGGTCGACGTGTGCGGGCAGCATCCGCAGCCGCGTGCCGACCGCCGGCAGCGCGCCGCCGTCGGTCGGGCAGAACGTCGTGTGCTCGTCGGAGCAGAACAGCACCGACCAACCCGGCATCGACGGGTTGCCGTGGTCCATGCCGAACGCCTTCAGCCCCGCGTCGACCACACCCCAGCCACGCTCCTCCGACGTCGAGATCACCGTCGACAGCACCGACAGCGCCTGGCGGAACGGCAGCCCCAGCTCGGCGTACGCGGTGTCCATCAGGAGGTACGACCCGGCCTGCACCTCGTCGGCCCAGTCGTGCAGGTCGTAGGTGCCCGTGCCGCCCGCCGAGCTGAGGCCGCCGCCGACGGCGTCGAGTGCCTCGCGCAGCAGCGCCATCGACGCCGCCACCTCGGTGGTGCGCCGTTCCCGATCCGCCACACCGACGACGTGGCCCTCGTAGCCCATGACACCTCGGACCTCGACGTCGAGCGACCGTGCGAGTTCGGCCAGTGCGCCGGCCTCGTCGGGCGGGCAGCCGCAGCGGGGCAGGCCGACGTCGACGTCGATCAGCACCGATGCCCCGGCCGTCGCGGCCACCGTCACGGTCTCGGCGGAGTCGACCGCGACGGTCACGATGCCGGGTGACGAGGCGACCAGCGCGCCCAGCCGCTCGGTGTCGAGGGTCTCGTTGGCGAGCAACAGGTCGGTGTGCAGACCTGCGGCGACCATGCCCTCCATCTCACGCAGCGTCGCGCAGCAGAACGTCTCGTGATCGCCGACGTCGCGCACGTGCCGGGCGAGCGCGGTGCACTTGAACGCCTTGACGTGCGGGCGCAGCGAACGACCCGGCCGGACTCGGGCCATCGTCTCGATGTTGTGATCGAGCGCCTCGAGGTCGATCAGCAGTGCGGGCGTCGGGAGATCTTGGAGCTGCGTCATGGCGAGTCCTGTCATGTCTGGTGCACCGGGCAGAACGAGATGGGACGGCCGCCGACCTCGACGGTCTGCAGCTCCGTGCCGCACCAGCGGCAGTTGCTCCGGTGGTACACGTAGAGCCGGTCCTCGGAGGTCATCCGGGAACGCGGCCGGCCGATCTCGGCGGGGTCGGTCGTCACGATCTGTCCCAGCCGGCGTCCGATCCGCATCAGCTCGACGGTCTGCGTCCAGAGATCGTCGAACTCGTCGTCGCTGAGCGAACGTGACGGCCGCCGTGGGTCGATGCCGCACAGGAAGAGGATCTCGGCCCGGTAGACGTTGCCGATGCCGGCGATGATCGACTGGTCGAGCATCGTCGCTCCGATCGGTCGGGCGGTGGCGGCCAGGCGTGCTCTGACCGCTGCGACATCGGGCGAGCGTCGCAGCGGATCGGCGCCCAGCCCGGCGACGATGCGGCGTTGTTCGACGGGGTCGACGAGCTCGCAGCGTGACGGGCCGGAGAGGTCCCACGTCGTGCCCTGACCGGAGGCGTCGACGGCACCCTCGAGGCGCAGTCGGATCATCCCGACGGGCTCGGCCGGCGGCGAGGGCTGCGGCCGGAACTTGCCGATCAGGCCCAGGTGCACGAACAGCACTTCGCCGATGCCGAAGTCGCAGAACAGGTACTTGCCCCATGCCTCGGCCACGACGAGCGGATGTCCGTCGATGAGTGCGGCGCCGCCCTCGAAGCGACCCTGCGGTGAGGTGGCACGCACGGGTGCGGCGCGCAGCGAGTCGTTGAGTCCACGGGCGAGCCGGTGGATGGTGTGTCCTTCGGGCACGAGCGGCAGTCAGTCGAACAGGACAGCCGTCAGTCGAACACGACGGTCCGGTTGCCCCACGGCAACACCCGGTGGTCGAGCTGTGCGCGCAACGCACGGGCGAGCACGACCACCTCGAGGTCACGGCCCTTGCGGGTGAGCTCCTCGACGCCGTCGCGGTGCGTGATGTGGGCGACGTCCTGGGCGATGATCGGCCCCTCGTCGAGCTCGGCGGTCACGAAGTGGGCGGTGGCACCGATGATCTTCACGCCGCGTTCGTGGGCCTGCCGGTACGGCTGGGCGCCGACGAACGCCGGCAGGAACGAATGGTGGATGTTGATGATGCGCTCGGGCCACTCGGCGACGAACTCGGGTGACAGCACCCGCATGTAGCGGGCGAGCACGACCAGGTCGATGTCGAGCTCGGCGAGCAGGGTGCGCATGGCCAGGTCCTGCGCCGCCCGGTCGTCGCCGACGGGCAGGTACTCGTACGCGACGCCGAAGAACTCACAGAGCGCTCGGTGATCGGGATGGTTCGACGCGACGACCGCGATGTCCGCGGCGAGCTCACCCGCGTGCCATCTCGAGAGGATGTCGACCAGGCAGTGCGGCGCCTTCGAGGCCAGCACCGCGAGCCGTGGCCGGTCGTCCGAGAAGCGGATCGTGACCTGCATGCCGAAGCGGTCCGCGATGGGCTGGAACGCGTAGCCGAGCTTCTCGCGGGGGAAGGCGAAGTCGTGCAGGTCGAACTCGACCCGCTGGAAGAACATGGCGTCGGTGGTGTCGGTGTGCTGCTCGGCGTGGAGGATGTTGCCCCCGTTGCGCCACACGAAGTCGGCGACCGTCGCGACGACCCCGGGCTGATCAGGGCACGACAACAACATGACCGCGGTCGGGTGCGACATGGTGCCTGTCAAGCGGACCGGACGTGGAACTGCCGGCTGGTGCGCGGCACGCCGTCGACCGAGCAGCGCCACTCGTAGGTGCGTCCGGGGGCGAACGGCAGCGGGCTCAGGTT
>JALYWI010000090.1 GCA_030852785.1 Actinomycetota bacterium | reverse complement strand
GGACCCACGTGCGCGGCGACGACGGCACATGGGACGCCCGCTCCGTGCGCCAGCCCGATGCACAGACCCCGGCTGGTGGTGTCAGCTCCACCGTGGCCGACCTGTCGCAATGGATGCGGCTGCAGCTCGCCAACGGCACCGTCGACGGCGTCGAGCTCATCGACGGCGCCGCCCTGGACCTGACGCACACTCCGCACGGTCTGAGCGGTGGCCTCGGCTCGCCGGAGTCGCGGGTGGGCTCCTACGGACTCGGGTTCAATCTCGGCACCGACGGTGGAGGACGTCAGCGCTGGAGCCACTCCGGTGCGTTCGCCCTGGGCGCCGGCACCTCACTCACGATGATGCCCGCAGAGCGGCTCGGCGTGGTCGTGCTCACGAACGGCGAGCCGACCGGCGTCGCCGAGTCGATGGTCGAGACCTTCCTCGACCTGGTGTTCGAGGGGGAGCCGACCCGCGACTGGATGGGCCTCTACGGGCCCATGTTCCAGCAGATGCTGCACCCGGAGGTCGAGGTCGACCATTCCGTCGCCCCGGAGGGCGCCGCGCCCGCTCGCGAGCTGTCGGAGTACGTCGGCACCTACGACAACGACCTCTACGGCCCGTTCGAGATCACCGTCGCCGGCGGCGAGCTGTCGCTGGGCATCGGCCCGAACGGCGACCAGCTGACGCTGTCCCACCACGACGGCGACACCTTCGCCATGAACCCGGTCGGCGAGAACGCGACCGGGTCCACCGCGGTGATCTTCGACCTGGACGTCGCCGCCCCGACGGTGCGGGTCGAGTACCTCGACGAGCAGGGTCTCGGGACGTTCGTACGGGCCTGAGCCCGGCGACCGTGCCGGGGGGATCAGCCCTTCGGCTCCAGCACGAACAGCGGGATGACGCGCTCGGTCGAGGCCTGGTACTCGTCGTAGGCGGGCCACACCTCGAGCGCCCTGGCCCACCACTCGGCCTTCTCGTCACCCTCGGCCTGGTGCACGTCGTAGTCACAGCGGTTCGGGCCGTCCTGCAGCTCGGCGATGGGATTCGCCTGCAGGTTGTGGACCCACTGCGGGGATGTGGGCGCTCCGCCCATCGAGCCCACGACGGCGTAGCGGGTGCCGTCGGTGACACGGATCAACGGGGTCTTGCGGACCTTGCCCGACTTCGCGCCGAGCGTGTGCAGGATGATGCACGGCCCGCCCATGAACTCGGAGCCCTCGGCACCGTCGGTCGACTCGTACAGCTCGACCTGCTCGGCGATCGGCTCCCACGGGCTCGGTTCGTATTCACCTTCGAGTGGCATGTGCGAACTGTAACGCGGGGTCCGCGGGTGCTCGGCCGTAGGGTTGGCCGATGGACTCACCCGCGTTCACCGCCGACGCCGAGCGTCCCCGGACCCGGCTCGATCCGGATGTCCGGCGTGAGCAGATCCTGACCGAGGCGTCGACGGTGTTCGCCGATCGCGACTACTCGGCGGTGTCGCTCGAGATGATCGCGAGCCGTGCCGGGGTGACCCGGGGGTTGGTCCACCACTACTTCGGTTCCAAGCGCGGGCTGTTCCTCGCGGTCGTCGAGCGAGCGGTGCGCATCCCCGACGACGTCGCGCTCATCCCCGACGGAGCGTCCGGGTCGTTCGAGGAGATCGTCGCCGCGTGCGTGCGACGGTGGATGCGCATGATCGAGTCGACCGGCGGGCTGTGGATCGCTGCGGACTCCGGTGGCATCGGCGGCGCCGACGCGGACGAGGTGCTCGCCAGCGCCCGCGACGACCTGGTCGACCGCATGATCGACGAGGTGCCGTTCCCGGAGTCGCTGGACCGTGATCTGTTGCGCAGCGCGCTGCGCTGCTACGCCGCGGTCGCCCGCGTCGCGACCGAGGAGTGGCTCGTGCGCGGCACGCTGGATCGGACGCAGACCGAGGCCCTGCTGCGCCTGGAGCTGCTCGGCGTGGTCGAGCGCATCGTGCCCGCCCTGAGCACCCGCCGGACTGAGGTGCTCATCCGCCGGCCCAGCAGCGTCCCCGCACACCACACCGCCGGCGACCCGTGAACGTGTGCTGAACCGCCGGCCCACCGGCGTCCCAGCACACCACACCGTGAGCACCGGGGCCGGTGTGCTCATCCGCCGGCCCAGCGGCGTCCCAGCACACCACACCGCTGGTCAGGGCTTGGGTTCGCGGGGCAGGCCGAGCACACGTTCGCCGATGATGTTGAGCACGATCTCGTCGGTGCCGCCGCCGAGACGTCCGCCCGGCGCTCCGCACACGAGCGTCGACCAGGCGAAGGTGCCCCACTCCCCGTTGTCGGCGCACACCGCGGGGCCGAGCACCTCGGCCGCGTAGTCGGCGGTCGCGAGCAGGTGGCGGGTGCCGGCCAGCTTCAGGATGCTCATCTCGGGCCCGGGCAGACCGCCGGCCTTCATGTTCGCGATCGCCCGCTTGGTCGTGTAGCCGAGCACCCTGTTCTGGATGTAGAGCTGCGCCAGGTGGTCGCGGATGACGGGGTCCTGGTTGCGGCCCATGACCTCGGTCAACGCGATGATGCGCTCGAACGGTCCGGGTCCACGACCGAGGCCCATGCCGCTGCCGATCGACGCCCGCTCGTTCATGAGGGTGGTCATCGCGACGCCCCACCCCTGACCGACCTCACCCAGGCGGTGGTCGTCGGGGATGCGCACGTCCTCGAAGAACACCTCGTTGAACCCTGCACCGCCGGTCATCTGGCGCAGCGGTCGCACCTCGACCCCCGGGGTGTCCATGTCGACCAGGAACGCGGTCATGCCGGCGTGCTTCGGTGCGTCGGGATCGGAGCGGCAGATGATCTCGCCGATGCCCGCGTGCTGCGCGTTCGACGTCCACACCTTCTGACCGTTGACGATCCACGAGTCGCCGTCACGCTTCGCCCGGCACGACAGACCGGCCAGGTCGGAGCCCGCGCCGGGCTCGCTGAAGAGCTGACAGGCGATCAGCTCGCCCCGGTACAGCGGCAGCAGGTAGCGCTCGGCGATCTCCGGGCGAGCGTGCGCGGCGACCGTCGGGGCCACCATGCCGAGGCCGATGGTGAAGATGGACTGGTCGGGCAGCTGGTAGCCCGACTCGAGGGACCGGTAGGCCCGCACGTACTCCGAGGGGAGGCCGCGCCCGCCCCGCTCGACCGGTCCGTCGATCCAGCCGAACCCTGCGTCGAAGCGCTTCGCCGCCCACGCACGGGCGGCGGCGACCTGGGCGAGCTCCTCGTCCGGGTCGCCCTCCTCGACGATGCCGACGAAGTCGTCGCCCTCGCCCCAGACGAACTCGGTGCGCGCGGGGGCGGGTGCCGCGTTGGCCGAGAGGAACGCCACGGCCTGCGCGGTGAACTCCTCGAGGGACGGCGTGGCGTCCGTGGGCGCGGTGGTGTCGATGCGGGCGGTGGCGTCGGTGGTGCGGCTCGTGTCGGTCGTCACGCCGTCAGTTCAGCACACTGTTGACACTTCGCCAATACACCCGATCGACCGCCTCACTGGGTGCCGTCGCGCCGGCGCTGACCGGCATCGGTGCACCCAGTTCGAAGCGCGAGGACGAAGCGCGAGGACGGAGCGCGAGGACGGAGCCCGAGGACGGAGCGCGAGGACGGAGCGCGAGCACGGAGCCCGCAACGACGGGGAGCGTCAGCGACGACCGCGACGCATGCCGGCGACCAGCGCTCGCTGGTACAGCCCTGCAGGCAGTCGGGACACCAGGTCGAAGACCTTCGCGTCGGGACCGATCAGGGCCCGGCGCTTGTTCTTCTCGACCGCGGTCAGGATCTGACGGGCGGCCTTCGCGGGGGTCGTCATGGCGATCCGCTCGAACGCCTCGCCGGCGTCGAGGTCGTTGCCGGTCATCTCGCGCACCGCGTCGTGGATCCGAGCGTTGCGGGCGATGTTGGTCCGGATGCCACCGGGGTGGATCGTCGTGCACGACACCGGGCTGCCCGCGATCTCGAGCTCCATGCGCAGGGCGTCGGTGAAGCCGCGCACGCCGAACTTCGCCGCGTTGTAGGCGGCCTGCGACGGGATCGAGACCAGACCGAACACGCTCGAGACGTTGACGACGTGGCCGTCGCCCGCCGCTTCGAGGTGCGGGAGGAACGCCTTGGTGCCCGACACGACGCCGCGCAGGTTGATGTCCATCAACCAGTCGAAGTCCGCGTCGTCCATCGACTCGACGGTCGCGGCGAGTGCGACACCCGCGTTGTTGACGATGAAGTTCACCGAGCCGTGCTCGTCGACGACGGTGTCGGCCCACGCGTAGACGGCGTCGCGGTCCGCGACGTCGAGGCGCTGCGAGGTGACCTTCACACCGCTGCCCTCGCAGCGGGTCACGGTCTCGGCCAGACCGGCCTCGTCGATGTCGGACAGGGCGAGGTGGCAGCCGCGCCGAGCGAGTGCCTCGGCGAGCGCCCGGCCGATGCCGGAGCCGGCCCCGGTGATGGCAGCGACCCGGCCCTCGAAGCGGTCGGGGGTCGCGGCCGCCCCGGCGGACGACGTCGATGAGAGCGGCATTGCGGAACCTCGCGGCACCGGGTTGGAGAACTCCATGGACTCGTCGGTGACCTCGGAGCGCCGCAGCGCACGGTAGTCACGCAGGTAGCTCTGGTGGACCTGCCACGGGAACTCGGATCCCTGCTTGGGGAACTGGTCGGCGGACCGCTGCACGTAGCCGGAGCTCAGTCCGAGCAGTGGCGCCTCGGTGACGTCGCCGCTCACCCGGCGAGGGGTGCACTGGCGCCGGCCGGTGCGTCGCATGTGGTCGAGCAGGCGCACCACGTACTCGCAGGTGAGGTCGGACTTCAGCGTCCACGATGCGTTCGTGTAACCGATCGCGAGGGCCAGGTTCGGCACACCCTCGATCATCATGCCCTTGTAGGTGAGGCGCTCGGGCAGGTCGACGGGTTCACCGTCGACGGTCACGTCGATGCCGCCGATGAAGAGCAGCTCGAGGCCGGTCGCGGTGACGACCACGTCGGCGTCGAGCGTCTCGCCGGATCGCAGGAGGATGCCGTCCTCGGTGAAGCGGGCGACGTGGTCGGTGACGACCGACGCGCTGCCGTTGCGGATCGCCCGGAACAGGTCGCCGTCGGGCACCACGCAGAGGCGCTGGTCCCACGGGTCGTAGCTCGGCGTGAAGTGGGTGCCGACGTCGTAGCCCTCGGGCAGCTGACGCGCGACACCCTTGCGCAACGCCCGCTTCATGATCTCGGGACGCCGACGGCTCAGGTGGTACGACGCCTGGGTGCCCAGGGCCATGGTCCAGCGGACGACGTCGCCGGACCAGCGCTGGGGCACGACCCGACGGATCGTGTCGACCGCGGGGTTCTTCTGTGGCAGCGACGCGATGTAGGTCGGCGAACGCTGGAGCATGGTGACGTGCTCGGCCTGCGCGGCGAGCGACGGCACCAGGGTGATCGCCGTGGCACCGCTGCCGATCACGACGACCCGCGTGCCGGCGACGTCGAGGTCCTCGGGCCAGAACTGGGGGTGCACGATCGTGCCGCCGAAGTCGTCCATGCCCTCGAACTCGGGCAGGTAGCCGCGGTCGTAGCGGTAGTAGCCGGTGCAGGAGAACAGGAACCCGCAGGTGAGCTGGACGGTCTCGACCTGACCGTCGGGGTCGCCGCGTTCGACGGTCAGGGTCCAGCGGGCGTGCTCGGTCGACCAGGCGGCGGCGACGATCCGGTGGTGGAAGCGGATGAGCTCGTCGGTGCCGTCCTCGGCCGCGGTGTCGCGGATGTACTGCAGGATCGAGCTGCCGTCCGCGATCGAGCGCTCGCCCTGCCACGGCCGGAACGGGTAGCCGAGGGTGTGCATGTCGGAGTCGGACCGGATGCCGGGGTACCGGAACAGGTCCCACGTGCCGCCGATCGCGCCGCGTGACTCGAGGATGGCCACGCTCGCCCACGGTGCACCCGTGGTGACGTGGTGCGCGGCGCCGATGCCCGACAACCCCGCGCCGACGATGACGACGTCAAGATGTTCGAGCTCGACGTCGGCCGATGCCCCGGACACGGTCACGCCGTCCGCGAGTTGCCGACCAGCAGCTCGTTCAGCGATCCGTCGTCGCCGAAGAGCTCCTCGCGCCAGATGCGGATCACCTCGGAGGAGTCGATGTCGTCGGGGTGGAAGCCCTTCCGGTCGTACTTCTTCAGCTCCCGCCAGACCTTCCGGCTGACCAGCGGCGACCGGCGGAACGTGCGCCAGCTCTCGCGCAGACGACCCTTGTCGTAGGTCGCCTCGTCACGTGCGAGCGAGATGGCCACCTGCACGGCCATGCCGATGACGAAGCCGTAGCGGATGCCCTTCATGGTGAGGATGCGCATGCGCTCCGTGCCGCCCACCGCGCGGTAGACGTCGAAGGCGACGGCCTTGTGCTCGGACTCCTCGAGGGCGTGCCAGAGGAACAGGTTCTTGACGGCCTCGTCACCGAAGAGCCGCTGCGCCTCGTCGTCGGTGAGGATCAGCTCGGCGAGGGTCGCGGTGAAGTGCTCGAGTGCCGCGGTGGACGCGAGGTTCGAGATCGGGGGCGCCACCTTCTCGCGGAACGCCAGGCCCTTCTGGGTGAAGCGCTCGACGGCCTTCGTCGGGTAGCCGAGCTCGGCGAGACGGTCGTTGAACGCCCGGTGCTCGCGACCGTGCATGGCCTCTTGTCCGATGAACCCGGCGACCTGCGCCTTGAGCTCGGGGTCGGTGATCTGGCTGCGGTAGTGGCGCACGGACCGCACGAAGAAGTCCTCGCCGTCGGGGAACACCGCCGAGAGCGACGCCGCCAGGTGGCTCAGGATCAGGTCGTCGCCGGCGGCGAAGTGCTTGGGCAGCGTTCGCAGCGACTCCTCGAAGGAGATGCGCCGGGTCGGCACCTTGCGCTCGCTGATCGTCCGGGGCGTCGACGCCGCGTCGCCGTCGGTGAGGTCGATCGTTGCGTCGGTGCCCGGTGCGTCCGTGCCCGGTGCGTCCGTGCCCGTTGCGTCGGTGGTCGGCGAGTCGGTGAGAGCGCTGTCGGTGATCGGGGGATCGGTGATCAGTTCGGCCATGACGTCACCGTAGAACATTTGAGTGATTCTCTCAATCCCTCAGATGCTCAAATTCTTGGTACGCTCGTGGCGTGTCGGTCACCACCACCTCCGAGGCTCCGGGCGAACCGTCCGGCAAGGGCGCGCAGACCCGCCAGGCGATCCTCGACGCGGCCATCGCCCGCTTCGGGCGTGACGGCTTCCGCGGCACCTCGGTCGCCGACATCGCGCGCGACGCCGGCGTCGGCGGCACGGTCACCTATGCGTACTTCCCCAACAAGGAGGCGCTCTTCATGGCGGCCGTCGACGCGGACGCGGCCGGCGTGATCGGCGAGGGGCTCACGAGCATCCTCGCCGCGGACAAGTCGGCGGACGGCGCCACGCTCGGCGACTGGCGCATGGCGCTGACCTTCACGCTGCTCGAGGCGGTGGATCACCATCCGCTCGCGAAGCGACTGCTCGGCGGTCTCGAACCCGAGGTCACCGCCCGTGTGCTCGAGATCCCCGCGCTGTCCGAGCTCCGGGCCGCCTGCGCGGATCGCCTGCGGGCCGACCAGCTCGCCGGCCGGGTCCGCGCCGACATCGACCCCGTCCCGATCGCCAACGGCGTCATCTCGTTGATCCTGTCGCTGCTGATGTCGCTGGTGCAGCTCGGTCCGGGCATCACCGCCGAGTACGCGGACGACGTCACCGCGGTGTTCGGCGCGGCGCTCGACCCGCCGCACTGACCAGCTCGGAGCTCAGCCGGTACCGAGGGTGACGGCCAGGGCCTGCGCGCCGCTGTGGCGGAACACCTCGGCGAGCTGCTCACCGCCGATGCCGCGGGGCACCGCGAGGAC
>JALYWI010000079.1 GCA_030852785.1 Actinomycetota bacterium | reverse complement strand
CTATCGCGCGAGGTGATCGTGCCGAGCGGGTCCGTGACCGGATGCGGCGTCGTGTCTGCCGCTCCACCGTTCTGCTTGACCGTCGCAGCGACGAGCCCGTGGTGGAGCCCGCCGGCGGTGACCACGTGCATCGGGTCGATGACGTGATGCTGGCCAGCGGCGATCGATCCGCCGCCGCGCATCTCGACCAGCGCCGGGTCGTGGACTACCCCGAAGTTCTGTGTCCCGGTGAGGGTGAACATGGCATCGTCGAGTGATCGTGCTCGGGTCTGACCGGGACGTTCGTGGTCGTTCCCGCCGACGGGCATCGTCGCTCCAAGAGTCGCGATGGCGTTCGAGTGGGTCGTGGTGAACGCTCCGAACGGCATGCCGCCGTGGTGACCGCGGTACTTCGCTTCGGACATGTCGCCGTAGTTCCGGATCGTCATCGACAGCTGCGGCTGCACGACCAGGGACCGGTCCCCGTGCGTGGCCAGCGAGCGCATCGGGTCGGTGACCGGCCGGGCCGACGGGTCGTAGGCGAGCGGCACCAGGACGGGCGGCGCGTGCCGGAACTTGGTGAGCGCACGTCGAGCACGTTCGAACGTCGACGCTGCGAGCGGCTCGAGACCGAGACGGGCACGGTCCTCGGGGTCGATCATCGGGCCGAGGTCGGTGAAGTCGATCGCCGAGTAGGCGGGCCACGCGACCGGCTGGACCGGCGCCCGGCAGGTGGGGCACCGGTAGTCGTACTGCTGGCCGTACTTCCCCCATCGTTCGATCGGCCATGCAGCGGTGCGCCGCTTCCATGTCTGCACAGCGTCGACGTGCTCGCCGCTGCAGATGTCAGAGGTGCAGAGCGCGCGGGGCTGGTAGTCGAGGTCCGGGCGGCGGTTGCCCTTCCGCCAGCACACGACGTACATGCGGTCCCGGGACTGCGGGGTCGGCGGGAAGAACATCGAGTTCAGGAACAGGCACTCGACGTCGTAGCCGAGCTTGTCCCACTCGTTCAGCCACCACCGGAACGTCGAGCCGTCGCGCCCTGGTCCCCACTTCGCGGCCTCGACGACGTTCTCGATGATCACCACTTCGGGCGCGTGCGTCGATGCGTAGCGGAGCGGCGCGAGCATCGTCACCCGGGACCGTTCCGAGTTCGCGTACAGCTCTTCGTCGAACGGTTCGCCGTCGTCGAACAACCTGGCCTGCGGGCCCTCGCGGTAGAGCTTCTTGGCGTTGGCGAGCGAGTGGAACTTGCACGACGGTGAGGCGTACAGGATCGTCACCGCGGGCAGATCGGCGGGGTCGATGTAGCGGCCCGGGACCATCTTCCCCTTGTTCCTGACGAGCGGGTTGGTCTCGTCGGAGAGGTCGGCCTGGATGTGGAACGCGTCCGGGAAGTTGGTGTTGTGCGTCTCGATCGCGATGTCTTCGTGGTTGGCTGCGAAGACGAGGTCGACGCCGGCGGCGTGTGCGCCGATCGAGGTGCCGCCATACCCGCAGAAGAGGTCTCCGGCGGTGACGGAGTCGCGGTTCATGGTGAGGCTCATGGGCGGACCTCGCCGTTCCAGCGCCACACACCCTGACGACCGACCACCGGGACCGGAGCGTCGAACGGTCGCGGGTCGACGAGCTCCCACGCCCAGCGGCCGCGCTGCCAGTCGCCGAGCGGCAGCTGGTCGGAGATGTCCTCGTCGCCGCGCTCGTGGTCGACCAGCTCAAGCGGTTCGCGGGAGCCGATGCAGACGTGTCGGTCGAGTGCATCGAACTCGCACGTGTCGTACTCCTCGATCTGCACGGCGTCGGCGACGGTGACCGAGCCGAAGATGCAGCCGCGCCGCAGCCGCGCCACTCGGTGATCGGCGCACGGGACACAGAGCAATTCCCCGTGCCACCGGCATACCGGGGCGGGGGTGATCGCTGCCCAGACCGCGTCGGGCAACGCGTAGACCTCGGAGTACCACTCCCCGCACACGTGACACCGTTCGCCCGACTCGGGAGCGAGGTCGGTGACATCAGCGAACGAGACCGGCCGCTGCGTCGACGCGATCAGGATCCGGTCGCCGCGGTTCACCGTGCACCCGGGCAGGCCGCGCACGCCGTCGGGGCGCATGTCGCCGTTCGGTGGCGACGGGCGGGTCTCGAACCTCTTCACCCCGGCCATGATCAGCGTCGCGTACGGCTGATCGATCGACAGCACCAGGCCGCTCACGACTCGTCACCAACCTCTCGGACCGTGCACTCGCGCGAGCAGATCCGGCAGGTGTCGCAGTTCGGCTCACCACACGGATCGGTCTCGCAGCCGGAGTGCCGACCAGCGCGGCACGGGTCGCACATCCCGGGCATCAGTAGCCCCTCTCGAACTCGATGTCGGAGATCCGCGGGTCGTCGACCTCGAGGTCCGCAGCTGCGAACGCGGCGCGCACCTCGGGGTCATCGGGGTCGAGGTCCCGGTCGTAGCACCAGTCCGAGTACACGTCGCTCTCGATCATCTGGGCGTCGTGGAACCTGTCGACTGCCAACTGCATGTGTCGTCCTCCGGTGGTCGGTGGGTCGGTGTTGTGTGGGTACCGACACCTTCGCGCACCATGCGCCGCACGTCCATCCGATGCGACATAGCGGGAGGCTGGGGACGAGTCGTAGCGTCTGCGGTCGATGCCGAAGGCCGCCGACGCTCACAACGTCACCCGCCACGCGACGCTCCGCTACCACGCCGGAGAGATCACGTTCGATGAGTGGTCCGCGTGCATCCGCGAGTTCCGCACTGGGACGACGGCGCAGTCCGCTGAGGCGACAATTACTCTCCGGCGATGGCCCCTGACAGAGCACCTGCACCCACAGACGCGCTGAGCCTGCTGCTTGAAGTGGGTGGGGCTGCAGTCGCGATCGTCGCGATAGTCGGCGCTCTGTCGCTCTCGAGCAGTGAGAGTGATCGGATGGCGGATGCCATTGCGCTGGGTGTCGCAGGCGTTGCACTCGGCCTGATCATGTCCGGCCTTGGTCGATGCGTCCGCTACCTCCAACGTCAGGTCGACGTGACGAAGCGAAATCTGCGGCTGCTGCGCGAGTTGTCGAACGAGTAAACCGCCGAATTCAAACGGTCGTGTCGATCAGCGCCATCGGGGGGAGTACCGCTCGCGACAGTGCCGACGCGCGCCGCGCTTCCCGGCTCCCGGTGGCGAGCTTCAGATCGCAGCAGGGAGCCGAGCTAGAGCGGGCTCAGGTCTGACGCGACGGAAGGGCACGGGCCCTGTCGGTCAGCCAGAACGAAGGCGTGAGCGGCTGCGGATCGCTGCGCTCTCGGCGAATGCTCGTGCCGCGCGGGTGTGCAGCTCGGCGGCCTGCCGCCACAGGTCGGCCCGTTCCGACAGTCGGGACGCGAGGGCTGGGTCGGTCCTTGTGGCTGCTGCAGCGTCCAAGGCTTGGGCTCGGTGGAGCGAGAGGTTTGCTCGCTCCAGTGCCTCCAGCTCTCGCCGTGCGTCGACCATGGCAGCGTTACCTCCTTGTGTGACCGGTCCGGCCGATGTCGGTCCGCATCTCGACCCTATGGACCGCGCCGACACCCCTTGGGGTGGATCTCCCGCGGTTCCGGGCGCGCAACAGCCCGCCGGCCCTGGAGGCCGGCGGGCTGCGTCCCCATAACGTGTGACCGTACCGGGCTACTGGATGCGCTCCACCGAGTGCGTGTCGACGACCGTGCCGAGGCCGCGGTTCGGCGCGGCCTTCGCGTTGTAGTCGAGCGGGGCGAGCACGCCGAGGTAGAACGCGATCGACTGCAGCCACGTGAGCGCGGCGTAGCCGAGCGCCTCGAGGGTGAACACGGCGGACCCGTCACCGGTGCTGGCCTCGACGAGGAACCCGCCGACAGCGGCGAGCACGAGCGTGACGAGCTGCTTGACCGCGGGCTTGGCGCCGAGCTTCGTGGCCAGGCCGACGATCAGCGGGATCACGAGTCCGAGGACCGTGGTCACGAGCATCCGGCCGAGCTCGATCTCGGTCGCTGCTGCTTGGACGGCGCCGACGAGCACGAGCCCGACGGCGACGATGGTGGACAGGATGAACATGGTGTTGACCTCCTGGGTCAGTTGGTGAGTTGGACGACTTCGAAGTCGGTGATGACGAGATGCAGGCCGACTAGGTCGATGCGCGGGTCCTGCGCGATGCGGAGCAGATGCCCGGCCTTCGGGTCGGTGCGATCCGCGACGACCATCCCGAACTCGCGCACGCAGCGGAGCAGTGCGACGACGTGCGGGCGGTGCTCCCACAGCTCGACGAGCTGTTCGAAGCGACGCTGCGTGAGGCGCAGCACCATGCCGGCGACCAGCGGCGACGACGCCGTCTTGCCGTCCGAGCCCCGGGCGTACCCCGTGAGCGTCTTCGGCTGGTAGTGCGTCGCACAGAACTGCACGGCGTGGCCCACGTGGCCGCGCTCGAGCTCGTCGAACGTCGGGGTCATCGGCAGCATCGGCACCTTGATCGCCGCGGTGCCGTTCATCTTCACGGCGTCCCACGGCTTGTCGAGGTCGAACACGCTGACGCGGTCGACGGTCTTCGTGAACGACGTGTCGACCTTCCGACCGAAGATCCCCTCCCACCACGCGGCGATGCCGTAGCCAGCCTTCACCGCCGGCGACGCGGGGATGATGTTCGACACCTCGTAGTAGAGCTCGCGGTCCTCGTCGACGAGGAACGCCTGCCGGTCCGAGTTCGACCCGTCGGGGTCACCGACGCGCCGGAGCTGCCCCTCGGGCATCGGGAGCGTCTCGGTCTTCGCTCCGTAGGTCGCCATGTCGTGGTGGCCGACGACCTCCTTCCGGGTCAGCGACGCCGTCTGGTACGGGACACCGAGCGAGGCGCGCACGTCGGGCTTGCCGGCGATCGACGCGAGCCGCTCGGT
>JALYWI010000074.1 GCA_030852785.1 Actinomycetota bacterium | reverse complement strand
AGCCAGGAGTGTGCGGCCGGCGGTGTCGGCGGGACCGGCGTCGACGGCACCGGGTCAGCCGAGCAGGCCGGCGGTCTCCGCGTCGTCGATGCGACGGAAGGTGCGCCCCGCCGGGAGGCGGTCGAGCACGGCGACCTCGAGCTCGGCCGGGCTCAGCTCACGGTCGGGACCTGCGAGCGCGGCGACCGCCGCGCGCAGCGCGTCGATGATGGTGCCGCCCGCCGACCACGACTCACCCATGCGGGCGCCGATGGCATCGGCCTCGCCGCCGAGCACGCACCAGCCGGTCTCGTCGATGAGCGTGCCGTCGTAGAGGATGTGGAAGAGGTGGTCGCCGTCGCTGTCGTGTCCGACCTCGGCGACGAGGATCTCGACCTCCATCGGCTTCATCTCGTGGGTGAACACCTGGCCGAGCATCTGCGCGTACTGGTTCGCGAGGCTGCGGGCGTCGACGTCCTCACGGCTGAACGAGAAGCCCTTCAGGTCCGCGTGGCGCACGCCGGCGATGCGGAGCTGGTCGAACTCGTTGTACTTGCCGACGCCGGCGAAGCCGATGCGGTCGTAGATCTCGGAGACCTTGCGGAGCATGCGCGACGGGTTCTCGGCGCACAGCAGGATGCCGTCGTCGTAGGTGCAGGCGACCATCGCCCGGCCCCTGGCGATGCCCTTCCGCGCGTAGTCGGCGCGGTCCTTCATCATCTGTTCGGGGGCTACATAGAACGGTGCGGTCATGACCGAGCCTCAGGCGAGGGAAGGGCCGCACTCGTCACGCGAGGGGCGGGTGGCCGGGGGGCGAAGGGCGGGGGTGCGGTCATGACCGGGCCTCACGCTCTGCGGTGATCTGCTCGAGGATGGCGGCGTACCGCACGCCGAGCTCGTCGTCGGGGACCCGCACGAAGCCGGCCGCGCTGATCGTGGCGATGACCGGGAAGATGCCCCGCAACATGTCGGGGCCGCCGGTGGCGGAGTCCTCGTCGGCTGCTTCGTGCAGCGCACGCAGCGCCAGGTCGACCGCTGCGTCGGCGTCGAGGCTCTGGCGCCAGCCGAGCTTGACCACGGTCGTGGCGTGCAGGCTGCCGGAGCCGGTCGCGGCGTGGTCGTACTCCTCGTAGCGGCCGCCGGTGACGTCGTACTGGAAGAGCCGTCCGCTGCCGCGTGCCAGGTCGAACCCGGCGAAGATCGGCACCACGGCCAGTCCCTGCATGGCGGCGGGTAGATGGTTGCGCACCATCTGCGAGAGCTGGTTCGCCTTGCCCTCGAGGCTCAGCGGTGCACCCTCAACCTTCTCGTAGTGCTCGAGCTGCAGCTGGAAGAGCTTGACCATCTCGACGGCCGGACCGGCAGCACCTGCGATGGCCACACCGCTGTGCCGATCGGCGGCGAAGACCTTCTCGATCGTCCGGTGGCTGATCAGGTTGCCCGAGGTGGCGCGCCGGTCGCCGGCCATGACCACGCCGTCCGCGTAGCGGATCGCGACGCACGTGGTCCCGTGGGTCACCTGGAAGCGTGCGTCGACGGGGCCGTCGGGCACGACCGGGCTGAGCCCGGCGCGACGCACGAGGGCGGCGAAGTCAGGTCCCGGGTCGTCGCCGGGTCCGAAGTTCAGGAATGTCACGGGTCGCAGGCTACAAGGGCCGTCCGTGGGGCGGTGGCACACGGCTCATGGCGTGCGCTCACTCACCACCCTTCTGGATGTAGGACTTCACGAAGTCCTCGGCGTTCGTCTCGAGCACGTCGTCGATCTCGTCGAGCAGCTCGTCGAGCTCGGCCTTGATCTTCGTGCCGGACTCGGTGGCCGCAGGTTCCTCGACGACGACGTCGTCCTCGTCGCGACGCTGCGGCGCTGGCTTCTTCTTCAGTTCACGTTCTGGCATCTCGAACCTCCGCGTCGCCGTCACCGTACCCCGACATCGCCGCGATGCCGCGCCGCCTTTCCGGGTGACTCGCGACGGGGCAGGTTCAGGTGCCGAGGCGTCGGAGGAGCTCGGCCGCGGAGCCCGAGGAGTCGATCAGCTCGCCGACGCTGTCGCGGGTGCCCTTCGCCGGATCGAGCATCGGGACACGCTGCAGCGAGGCTTCGCCGACGTCGAAAACGATCGAGTCCCAGTTGGCGGCGACGATCTCGTCGGAGAAGCGTGCGAGGCAGCGGCCCCGGAAGTACGCACGGGTGTCGGGAGGTGGCTGGGTCACGGCCTCTTCGACCGACGCGTCGTCGGTGAGGCGCTCCAGGCCCACGCGCCGGGCGAGCGACGACGCCGGGCGCAGGTCGTGGTACTGCAGGTCCATCGCCGCGAGTCGGGCATCGCTCCACTCGAGTCCATGACGTTCGCGGTAGCCGTCGAAGAGCCGGTACTTCGCGACCCAGTCCAGCTGGTCGGACAGGCGCATGGGGTCGGTCTCGAGCGCGGAGAGCACGGCCTCCCACCGCACGAGGGTCTCCTCGCCGACCTTCTCGCCGACGGCGTCGAGGCCGTGCTGGTCGGCATACGCACGGGCACGCTCGAGCAGGTGCCACTGCACCTCGATGGCGGTCATTGTGGAGCCGTCGGACATCTGCAGCGGCGACTCGAGCGAGAGGTCCCGTGACACCTGGTGCATGGCCGGCACCGGGCGGGCCAGGCGCAGAGGATCCCCCAGCGCGTCGTCGTCGATCATGGCGAGCACGATCGCCGTGGTGCCCAGCTTGAGGAAGGTGGCGACCTCGCTCATGTTGGCGTCACCGGCGATGACGTGCAGCCGGCGGTACTTCTGGGCATCGGCGTGCGGCTCGTCGCGGGTGTTGATGATCGGCCGCTTCAGCGTCGTCTCGAGGCCGACCTCCTCCTCGAAGAAGTCGGCGCGCTGGGTGATCTGGAACGGCACCTCGTCGCGGCGTCGGCCCTGGTGCTCGGCGCCGACCTTGCCCGAACCGGTGAAGAGCTGGCGGGTCACCATGTGGGCGGTCGCGTGCGAGACGATGCGCGAGAACGGCGTGGCCCGGTCCATCAGGTAGTTCTCGTGGCAGCCGTAGCTGTTGCCCTTGCCGTCGGAGTTGTTCTTGTAGACGACGAGCTCGTGGCCCTCGGGCAGCATGCGGCGCGACGCCGCCATGGAGCGCAGCAGGATCTCCTCGCCGGCACGGTCGTAGAGCAGCGCCTGGCGGGCATCGAGGCACTCGGGCGCCGAGTACTCCGGGTGGGCGTGGTCCACGTAGTAGCGGGCGCCGTTGGTCAGCACCGCGTTGACCAGGTGCGTCTCGATCTCGGGCGCGGCCGACAGCCTGAGCGAGTCGCCGCGGGCGTCGTTGCCGGGCGACTCGTCCTCGAAGTCCCACCCCACCGCCGGCGGATGCGGATCCGCGGGGTCGTCGTCGAGGGTGTTGAGGTAGGCGTTGATCAGCAGCGACGACGCCGAGATCGGATTCGACTCCGAGGTGCCCCGGATGACGATCCCGTACTCGGTCTCGATTCCACAGATCTTCGTGACGGCCACACGGTGACGCTAGCTGGAGTGACCTGCCACCGGGCTCACTTGGTCACGTCGCCGAGTCCCACCGCCGGCTGGATCTGCAGCGGCATGATCGACGCCGAGCGGCCGCCGACCTGCGTCTCGAACCCGGCACGGAACGTGGAGAAGATGCCATGGGTCTGACCGGTGGTGTCGGTGAAGAAGCTGAGCCCGCCGGGGCCCGTGCGGCCGGCGCCCGAGGAGATCCACGGTCCGGAGGGATCCGACGTGCAGGGCCCGGCCGGTGTCGAGCACCGGGCGATGCCGGTCGAGTACCGACCCTCCCACCAACGACCCGCGGAGTAGGTCAGCAGGTAGTCGTCACGACTCCAGTCGTAGACCATCGCCGGGTTCTCGATGAAGTGGTACTCCCAGCCGTGCTGGCGCCGCAGGATCGCCGTCGCGCCGCCGGAGATGCGCCCTGCGCCGTCGAGGGCGATCTGGTGGATGGGGCTCTCGGTGTCGCCGAACGCCGCGAGCAGGCCGGGGCGACCGGCCTTGTCGACGTAGAACTGGGGGTCGAGGGCGCCGCCGGTGCCGCGCAGGCCGCAGTGCGCGGGCGACGGATCCGGGGTGAACGGTCCCATCGGGCTCGATGCGGTCGCCCGACCCAGGCACTGCGGGTTGTTGGGCTGTGGCGGATTCCGGCGGTCCATCGAGAAGTACATCACCCACGTGTTGCCGAAGCGCATCACGGTGGGGGCCCACAACTGGTTGGGGTTGGAGGAGCCGGCCCAGGCGGGGCGCGTCGGCATGGCGTTGGTGGTGATCTGGTTCTTCGCCTGCAGCGAGTAGGACCGCCGGATGTCGGTCGTCCGGGTGACGGGCGCCCGGAGGTGGTTGTTCGAGCCGTAGACGTAGTAGGTCGAGTCGACGCGGACGACGCTCGGGTCGGACAGCTCCGGCATCGTCGGCGCGGCGATGTTCGTGAGCTTCCTGATCGGTCCCAGCTCGGGTCCGCAGCCGCTCAGCACGATCGCTGCCAGGGCGAGGCCGACGGCCAGCAGCGGCGCCGAGCGCCGATGTCCACCACGCTGAGTGGTCGTGCGGGTGCCTCTGGCCGCATCGCGGCGATCGGGTCGGGTCATGGGCATTGCGATCCTCCGGTCGTGTGCGACGTTGCCCGCCGCTGGCGCCCCAGTACCTCCAACCGCCCGTCCACCAACCACGGAGAGTGGTGGACCACCTCAGAGATACTGGCCCGTGGCGACCCGCTCGATCGAGCGGCCACCGGAGGAGTCCTCGTCGATGTGGTGCACAAGGGTACGCACGTACACGATCCGCTCGCCCTTCTTGCCCGAGATCTTCGCCCAGTCGTCCGGGTTGGTCGTGTTCGGCAGGTCCTCGTGCTCCTTGTACTCCTGGTGGATGGAGTTGATGAGGTCCGCGACCCGGATGCCCGTCCCGGAACCGGCGAGCTGTCGCTTGATGGCGAGCTTCTTCGCACGGCGCACGATGTTCTCGATCATGGCGCCCGAGGAGAAGTCCTTGAAGTACATGACCTCCTTGTCGCCGTTCTGGTAGGTCACCTCGAGGAACTGGTTCTGCTCGTCGGTCCGGTACATCTCCTCGACGGTCTGCTCGATCATCGCGGCGGTCGCCTTGGCCGGGTCGCCCCCACCGAGTCGGCTGACCTCGTCGGGGTCGAGCGGCAGGTCCGGGGTCAGGTAGCGGCCGAAGATCTGCGTGGCCGAGGTCTCGTCGGGACGGTTGATCTTGATCTTCACGTCGAGGCGTCCGGGCCGCAGGATCGCGGGGTCGATCAGGTCCTCACGGTTCGACGCACCGATCACGATGACGTTGCGCAACGTCTCGACACCGTCGATCTCGGCGAGCAGCTGCGGGACGATCGTCGCCTCCATGTCCGAGGAGATGCCGGTGCCGCGGGTGCGGAACAACGACTCCATCTCGTCGAAGAACACGATGACCGGGGTGCCGTCCTCTGCCTTCTCACGGGCCCGCTGGAACACCAGGCGGATGTGGCGCTCGGTCTCGCCGACGTACTTGTTGAGCAGCTCGGGGCCCTTGATGTTGAGGAAGAAGCTGCGTGCCTCGGCGCCGGTCGACTCGGTCACCTTCTTCGCCAGGCTGTTGGCGACGGCCTTCGCGATCAGCGTCTTGCCGCAGCCCGGAGGGCCGTAGAGCAGGATGCCCTTGGGGGCCGGCAGGAGGTACTCGCGGAACAGGTCCTGGTGCAGGAAGGGCAGCTCGACGGCGTCGGTGATCTGCTCGATCTGCTCGTCGAGGCCACCGATGTCCTCGTAGGAGATGTCGGGCACCTCCTCGAGCACGAGCTCCTCGACCTCGGCCTTCGGGAGTCGCTCCAGGAGCAGACCCGACCGGGAGTCCATGAGGACGATGTCGCCGGCACGGAGGCGGGTGCCGACGAGCTGCTCGGCGAGCTCGGCGACGCGCTCCTCGTCGGCCCGGCCGACCACGAGCGCACGCCGACCGTCGTCGAAGTGCTCCTTGAAGGTCACGATCTCGCCGGAGGACTCCGGGGAGCGCACCATCACGACGTTGTAGGCCTCGTTCAGGACCACCTCTGCACCACGCTGCAGCTCGTCGGGCCGGATCGCCGGTGACACCTCGACGCGCATCTTGCGGCCTGCCGCCTGGACGTCGACGGTCTCGTCGTCGTTCACCCCGAGCAGCGTGGCGTAGGCGGCGGGTGGCTGGGTGAGCTTGTCGACCTCGTCGCGCAGCGCCGAGATGTGGTCCCGGGCCTCTCGCAGCGTGTAGCTCAACTTCTCGTTCTGGCTCACCGCCTGGGCGAGCTGCCCCTTGGTCTCGAGCAGGCGCTCCTCGAGGGTCCGCACCCTCTTGGGGGCGTCCTGCAGACGGCGCACGAGGGACGAGACCTCGTTCTCGAGCTCCTGGACCTGGTCCCGGAGGGACTCGACGTCCTCCGGCCTGTCGTTGATCTCCTGATCGCCCACGGTTGCCTCCCTGGGTTCGCTCAGCCCTCGTTCTACCCTCTGTTCGCGCCGGATCGGCGCCACGGGCGGATCCTCGGCGTCGCGTCGGTGATGGAACGGCCGAATCGGCGTGACCGATTTCCACCGGAACGACCGTGAAAAGTCGCCGGTGGGGCTAAGATGAGCACATCTCCCGGTTCCCGAACCGACTCCCGGCCCGGAGTCGCCACGAAGGCAGGTCAGCATGGGTTTGAAGGTCTGGATCGATCAGGATCTCTGCACCGGTGACGGGTTGTGCGAGGAGATCTCGCCGGCCGTGTTCACCCTGCTCGACGACGGCCTCGCCTACGTGAAGGACGCCGAGAAGGTCTACAGCGACCCCGGCGGCGCCGAGGGCCTCGCCGAGATCCCCGACAACGAGCTTGAGGGTGTCATCGAGTCGGCCGAGGAGTGCCCCGGGGAGTGCATCTTCATCGAGGCCGAGTGAACCGACTCGCTCTGTGAGCTGAGCCGCTCAGCACTCTGAGCGCGACGCACGAGCACATGACGCAGCCCGCACCGTTCGGTGCGGGCTGCGGTCGTCTCGGGTGCTCTGCTCGGGCCCGTCGCGCTCGGCGACGGGCCCGCCCGATCAGGGTGTCGTCTCCGGCGGCTCGGGAGCCTCGGTCGTGGTGGTCGCCTCGGTCGTCGTGGTCGGCGGCTCGGTCGTCGTCGTGGGCGGCGGAGTGGTGGTCGTCGGCGGACGAGTGGTCGTCGGGGCCCGTGTGGTGGTGGGCGCTCCGGTGGTCGTGGTCACCTCGCTCGTCGTCGTCGACGAGGTCGTGGTGGTCTCCGCCGGGTCCGAGGAGTCGTCTCGCAGCACCAGGAACACGATGAGGCCGACCGCGATCACCAGCAGCACGATGACGCCGACCGCCCAGCCGGGCACCCCGGAGCCGCTCGACTGCGCCGGCGGCTCGGTCGTCGCGGCGACCGGCGCGACCACCGGCTGGCCGCCCAGCTCGGTCGGGTGCTGGACCGGGTACTGCTGCGTCGAGGGCGGCAGCACGGTCGTCGGTTCGCCGTCGGGCCCCGCGGCGTACGGGTCGGCTGCGTACGGGTCGGAACCCTCGGGGCCGGTGGCCCACTGCTCACCGGTCGGTTCGCCGGCGTCACCGTCGGGACCGCCGGGCGGGTACTGGTCGGACATCGCACTGCCTCCTCGTGGAACTGCTCCGAACGGTAACCAGTACCTGGTCGGAACACGGGGATGTCGGGGCAGCCGACGCGCTCGGCACCTGCGGGCGTGGCGCCAGGCGGGCTCAGCGGATGCAGGGTCCGGTGTCGACCTCGGAGCCGTCCGCGCCCGCACCGAGGGCGTCGAGCTCGGACGTGTCGAGGGCGTAGGCCACCAGCGGCCGATCGGGCGCCACCGCGACGGCCACCCCGATCACCGAGCCGTCGTCACGCAGCACCGCGCTGCCCGAGTCACCCGGTTCGAGCTGGCTCGACAGGGCGAGCAGGTCCCGTTCGACGAGTCTCGAGTCGTAGATGTCGTAGCCGGTGGCGTCGAGGCGTTCGGCCACCTCGAACGGCGACGGGGCGAACGGGCCGCCACCCGGGAACCCGAGCACCAGGCCGCGGTCCCCCACCGTGGGCGCCGTGACCGGGAGCGGGTCACGTTCCAGGTCGGTCGCCACGAGCGCCAGATCGGTGCTCGGGTCGAAGGTCACCACGACCCCTCGACCGCGGGTGCCGTCGGGGGTCTCGAGGGTCAGCTCGTCGGTGCCCGCGACGACGTGTGCGTTGGTGACGACCAGGCCTGCGTCGATCACGAAGCCGCTGCCCGACTGGATCCGGTCGCACGCCTCGCCCTGGACACGCACCACGCTGCGCGAGGCCCGCTCGAGCAGCTCGGCGCTCACGGTGCTGCCCGTCGGCGGTGGTGGCGCCTCGGGCGCCCGGCGCAGACCGGTGAAGAGCTGCGGGTAGTCGCCGCCCGCGAGCTGTCGTTCCAGCTCTGCGATCTGCGGTGGCGGGTCCGGGAGGTGCTCGTCGACCAGGCGGCTGATCACCGAACCACGGGCGCTGGCCGCCGCCCAACCGGCGGTGTCGGCCATGACCGGCACCACCAGCCAGGCGATCACCCCGACCCCGACGACCCCGAGCAGGGCACCACCGACCGCGTCGATGCTCCGGGCGGCGGGTGTGTCGACCCCCTGTCGGATCCGCGCGCCGATCGATGCGCCGATGGCCTGACCGATCGACGCGAAGAGCACCAGGACCGCGGTGCAGACCAGGAAGATGGTGGTGTCGCTGTCGAGCTGCAGGCGTTCGACCACCGAGGGCAGCAGCACGATCGCCAGGGCCAGGCCCATGCCGGCACCGATCCACCCCGCGAGGCGATGGAGGAAGCCGAGGCGCCAGCCGCCCACCGCCGCGACGACGGCGAGCATGACCAGCAGCAGGTCGAGCCCGTTCACGACGGTCCCGGGTCGAGTGGCTCAGACCGCGCCGAGGCGGGCGTGGGTCAGGAAGCCGGTGTGGCCCACCATGCGGTGGTCCGGACGGACCGCGTGCCCTTCGACGTACCAGCCGCGCTGCATGATCTCGACGGTCTCGGCTCCGAAGAACGCCGACTTGGCGAGGGCCTCTCGCAGCTGGCTGACCTGGATGACGCTGGGGGTGTAGGCGACGATGATGCCGCCCGGGCGCATCGCGGCCGCTGCGTGCGGCACGACCTGCCACGGCTCGGGCAGGTCGAGCACCACACGGTCGATCTCCTCGGCGTCGATGCCGTCGTAGCAGTCACGCAGCTCGACGTGGTAGCGCTCGAGCGCGGCGGGTCCCAGGAACTGCGACACGTTCGAGCGGGCGCGGTTGGCGAAGTCCTCGCGCAGCTCGTAGCCGACGATCTCGGCTCCCGCGCGCAGCATGGCGGTCGACAACGCCCCGGAACCGACGCCGGACTCGAGGATCCGCATGCCGGGGCTGATGTCGGCCAGCATCAGGATCGGGCCGATGTCCTTCGGGTAGATGACCTGCGCGCCGCGGGGCATCTTGAGGATGAAGTCCGACAGCGTCGGACGCAGCACGATGTAGCCCTGACCGCGGGTGGTGCGCACGGTCGTGCCCTCCGGGCAGCCGATGACCTCGTCGTGGGGCACGAAGCCCGAGTGCGAGTGGAACTCCTTGCCGCTCTCGAGCACCACCTGGTAGCGGCGGCCCTTCGAGTCGAGGAACTGGACGAGCTCGCCGTTCGCGAGGTGGTTGGTCATGCTGGGCGCTCTCCGGAGCTGCTGGGCGATCTCGTGATCGAGACCGGTCGGGTGTCGGGTCGGGTGGCCTGTTCCACCAGTCGGCAGAAGGCGCAGACATCCGACGAGCTGGGCGCGCCGCAGCGCTCGCAGCGACCGAGGCTGGCGCCGTCGACGGTGCCGTCCTCGGGCCCTTCGACCTGGAACCGCTCGGCGGCGCGACGGAGGAAGCCGAAGTAGAACTCCGACTTGGACCCGGGCGACATCAGCTCGATGTCGTTGAGGGCCTCCTTGTAGCCGATGTGCTTGTTGCCGACGGCCATGGGGCACTCGTCGACGAGGTAGTCGATGCCGTTGATGATGCAGTAGGCCGCGGTCTCGCGCTCGGACAGGCGGACCAGCGGCTTCACCTTGCGGGGGAACCCCTCACGGGCGGGCAGCACCGGCATCTGGCGGGCCAGGTACTCGGTCTGCCACCGCAGCACGTTGCCGAACAGGACCGCCGCCTCGTCGTCGAGGTTGTGGCCGGTGACGAGCACGTCGTAACCCCCGTCGAGCGCGGCTGCGTCGAAGAGGTGGCGCTTGCTGGTGCCGCAGGCCGAACAGGGTGCGCGGCGAGCGGCGCGTGAGCCGGTGGGCACGTCGAAGCCGTACTGGTCGACGAGGTCGACCTCGATCAGGTGCAGTCCACGGTCGCGGGCGAAGGCCCGGGCGTAGTTCGCCGAGGTGTCGCTGTAGTCGCCGATGCCGAGTCCCACGTAGAAGCCGTCGGCGGCGTAGCCGAGGCCGACGAGCATGTCCCACACCGCGAGGGAGTCCTTGCCACCGGACACCGCGACGAGCACCCGATCGGTCGGCTGGACCATGTCGAAGTCGTCGATCGCCCGGGCGACCTGGTCACGGCAGAACTTGGTGAAGTGCTCGGGGCAGAAGTTGGAGTTGCCCCGCCGCACGTCGATGACCGCCGGACCCTTGCAGACACGGCACTTCACGAGGCGCCGCCGGAGATCACGGGTCGCACCTCGACCTCGTCGTCGTCCTCGAGCATGGTGTCGCCCGGCACCAGGGTGCCGTTGCGGATCACCAGCACCGACTCACGGTTCAGCTCGAGCCGTTCGAGCAGCACCGACACCAGGGCGGGGCCGGGTTGGGTGACCTCTCGGGTCGGGTTCCTCAGACGGACGATCACTCCCCCATGATGCTCCGGTTCGGTCCGACCGGGCACTTCGTGACGGGTGGGTGCGCTCAGTCGTAGACGGTCGTCCGGGTGCGACGTGAACCGCGGCGCCCCCGACGGGCGGCGTCGAAGCTGGTGGCACGTGCCAGGTCGAGCTCCGCGTCGGCCACGGCGAGCTCGGCGGTCAGTCGGGACTGGCGGCGCGTGGGGGTCGTCACGCGGTCGAAGCGCTCGGCACGGCGCTGCTCGACGGCCAGGCGGCGGCGCCCCCGGCGGGTGTCGGGCCGGGTGCGGTCCAGTCGCCGCTGGGCGCGGGAGAGCTTGCGAGCCGCCTTCAGCTGCTTGCGGGTCGGGCGGGTCGCCTTGCGCTGCCGCTGCGCGAGTTGGCGCTGTCGTGCCGCCAGCTTGCGCTCACGACGGGTCGCGGGCGGCCGGGCGATGATCGTGTAGCGCTCGCCCGGCTGCAGTCGGACATGGGTGAGACGCTCGTCGTCCTTGTCGAGCGCTTCCCTGACGTTGTCGGCGAGGTAGACCACCCCGCGCCCGGCGATGTCGGCGCCGAGGCCGTCACCGAAGAGCCTCGACAGGGCGACGGCCGAGAGCCACTTCTTGAAGGACGCCACGTCAGGAGCGCCGGACCTCGATGACCGCCGAGGCACGACGGCCCCCACGACGGCCGAGCAGGAACGCGGCGATCAACAGCAGCAGACCGACACCCGCCCCGATGGCCACCAGCTGGTTCTTGGTGCCCTCGACCTGCTCGAGTGCGTCGCCCTGGATCTCTCCGAGCTTGGACTTGATGTCGTCCCGCGAGATGCGGTCACCGCTGTGCTGGGTCATCGACTTTCCTTGCCGTTGATCATCTTGACGAGCTTCCACAGGAACAGACCTGCGATCAGCAGGCCGACGGCCGCGGTGATCGCATACGGCGTCCACGACCAGCGGCTGTCGCCGGTCGGCGACGGGTCGTTGAAGACGCTGATCTCCTGGAGGCCCCTGAGCAGCGCCAGCAGCAGCAGGACCAGGCCGCCGCCGATGCTGACCGACCCGGCGAGGCCGTAGCCGAGGTAGCGGCCGAGCGTCTTGAGCGGATCGACGGTCTCCTGCTTGGCGTAGCCGACGACCAGGTCCTTGAGGTCGCCGACCTGCGCACCGACGCCCTTGGGCTCGGACTGCTTCTTCCACGGAAGTCCTGCGGACGGTGGTGACACGGGGGAACCCTCCTGCGACGAGTCCCCATTTGTAGCACCGCTCGGTCAGCCGTCCGGGCCGTCACCACGGCCGAAGTCCCGGCGTGCCCCGAGCAGCAGCTGCTGCTCACCGACCAGGTCGGCCAGCAGCTCGACCCGCCCCGGCAGGTCGGGGGCGCAGAGCAGACGGTGCCGGTCGTGCGCGCCGAGCGGGCAGACGGTCGCGAACTGGTACACCCGAACCGTCGGGTCGCCGCTGAAGTCGTGGTCGAGGTCGGGCCGCGGCAGGCCGAGCTCGGTGGCGAGCGCCACCAGCTCGAGCACCTCGAGCTCGAGCAGGTCGATGCGGTCCACGACGTCCGTGTCGTCGTCGACCGGCGGGTCCGGCCATGCCTCGACCAGGGCCCGCGGGTAGGGGGCGTCGTCGAGCCATCGGTCGATGCGCACCCGTTCGGTCCCGGCGGCGAGCACCGACCACGTGCGGTCCGGGTGCTCGGCGGCGTCGACGATCGTGGCGGTGCAGCCGACGGGTGAGCGCTCCTCGCCGCTGCCGGCGCCGCCGCCGACCTCGTGGCCGCGGGTGATGAGCGACACCACGAAGCTCGGATCGGTGCCGGCCAGCAGGTCGGCGACCATGGTCAGGTAGCGCGGTTCGAAGAGGCGCAGCGGGAGCGCCATGCCCGGCAGCAGCGGCGAGTTCAGCGGGAACGCCGGTGTCGCGTGCGCCGCCACCGTCACACCCCCGTCGGTGGCGTCGGGGAGAGCGCCGCGATGTCGGGCGAGGCGGGATAGTCGAGCATCGCGGTCAACAGGCGCCCCTGCAGTTCGGTGTCGGCAGCGGTGACCTGTCGGTCCGTCGTGTTGGTGATGATCGAGAACGCGAGCGGCACCGACGGCCGCGTGGTCAACCAGCCCGACAGCGCGGTCGAGGTCCGTAGCGTGCCGGTCTTCGCCCGGACCCGGTCGCGCAGGTCGGCGCCGGTGAGCCGGTCGTCGAGGGTGCCGGCCTGACCGGGCACGGCCAGCCCGTTGGCCACGACGCCGTCGGGTCCACCCGAGGCCAGCAGGGTGGCCAGGAACGAGCAGGTCACGCGGTCCGCGTCGGACAGACCGGAGGCGTCGTCGAAGGTGACGCCCTCGGCGGGGACCCCGGAGCTCTCGACCCACGCCCGCATCACGTCGAGCCCGGCGGCGGTCGATCCGCCGGCGCCCTGCTGTGCGCCCATCTCCTTGACCAGCAGCTCGGCGGTGGTGTTGTCCGAGAACCGCAGCAGCTCGGCGACGAGCTCGGCGATCGTCAGCGACGGGACCTCGGTCAGCAGCGGAGCACCCGAGGGCGCGACACCGCTCGTCGCTGCGCCGCCGACCGCGATCCCCCGGTCCTCGAGCAGCTCGGTGAGCACCGCCGCGGCGTGCACGTCCGGATCCTCGGCCGGGCCGCCGCTGGAGCGCCACCCGTCGTCGACGAGCAGCGCGGACAGCGGTGCGACCTGACCCTGTGCGAAGAAGCGGTCCGGCCACGACGGGGTGGTGCGCACCGCGTCGTAGCGCGAACCGTCACCGACGATCGAGCCCGTGATCTCCTTGATGCCGGTCGCCGCGATCTGGTCGGCGACGTCGTCCATGTCGGTCACGGGCTGCTTGCCGTTCGGCAGGCGCGAGTTGTAGGTGCCGGTCGTGAGCAACGGGTCGCCGCCGCCGACCATGTAGAGGTTGCCGCGCACGACCGCGCCGTCGGTCGGGGCGCCGTCGGTGACGAAGCGGGTCGAGAGACGTGTGTCGGGACCGAGCAGCTCGAGCGCGGCGTTCGCGACCAGGAGCTTCATGTTCGACGCGGGGATGAGCGGGGTCGCTGCGTTGTGCGACACGACGACGTTGCCGCCGTCGCGGACCTCGACGCAGGTGTCGGGCGGTGCCGTGGCGAGCACGGGCGCGACCGACTCGCGCAGGTTCCGGGCCGCGACGGGCCGGGCG